>JAAYOT010000063.1 GCA_012520205.1 Clostridiales bacterium | reverse complement strand
TTTACCATAACGTCCATAAGAACCCTTTGAATCAAAATGATCTACCAATCCATCAAGAACTATAGTTACAGTTTCAAATCCCCTATGAGGATGTACTGGAAATCCTGGAACTATGTCTCCATGATACATGCTAAATCCATCTTTCCCCGAGAAATCACTTCCAATTTCCCTTCCTTTTAATAATCCTTTATCTATCCCTTGTGCTTCATTCCCCTTTGGATATGCATCTTTATGATGTGCACAAAATATAAAGGGATTTTCCATTGGCCATTGAGACCCTATTTTTTGTATTTTCTTTATTTTATTATCCATACTATTCACCCTCTGCATTAATATTTTTAATCTATCTATAATATTTTTCTTCATTATTAAATTAACATTCCTTATAATTATCTCGACTTCAAGATAATTATAAAACAAATAAATCTTGAATTCAATATTTATTTTTATTCAAAGAAAAAGGGTTGCATTTGCAACCCTTCTTTTCATGTATCAAACTACTTGTTCACCTGCACCTAAAATTTGAAACCTGAAAACTGAAAACTGAAAACTGAAAACTGTTCTAGGCTAAGTCTGCTTGTACATCTTCATCTATTATTTCTACTGTTTCCCCTACTAGAACTTCTTCTTTATTGCCAATTGATAAGATAAGATTTAAAACTATTCCTACTACCGCTGCTGTTGCTAAAGCTGGAAGCTCTATTCCGAACATTGGTATCATTCCACCTTCAAAAGCATAACTTCCACCTAATCCTACTATTAAAATTACTGCTATAATAGCTAGGTTTTTAGAACTGAACATATCTACTTTCTTATCCATCATTATTGTTATTCCTTGTGCACCTATAACTCCATAAAGGTATATTGAAAGCCCTCCAATTACAGCTGTTGGTATAGAATAAATTACATTTATTAATGGTGTGAAACATGAAATAATCATTGTTATTATTGCTGCTGCTGCTAAAACCGGTACAGAGAAATTCTTTGATATTGCCATTGTACTAATGTTTTCACCATAGTTTGTACCAGCTGGTCCTCCGATTAATCCTGATATTATATCCCCCATACCATCGCCAATTAGGTTTAATCCTAATTTATCTTCAATTTGATATGTCTTTTTAGAACCCTTTTTCTTAGCTAAATCATTAACATATGTGTGTAATTGATATACGTGTGCAGTTGATTCAGGTATAGTTGCTATTGCTATAGGCATTATTGCAATTAAAGCTTCCCATGATGGTTTAGGGAATGTGAATATTGGCATACTGAAGATACTATTTGTTTCTACTGTATTAAAGTTTACAAATGGTATTCCTGTTGCTGCTCCTATTGCCCAAGCACTTAAATATCCTGTTAAAAGTCCAAATAAAATTGGAAGTTGGCTAAGTTTACCCTTTAGATAAACTGAATATATTATTGTTGATAATAATGTTACTAAAGCTATTACCCAAGCATAACCTGCTGCCATAGCTTGATCTGCTTCAGCAACTCCAGCTGGAACTGCAGCTGCATTTCCCATAGCATTTGCTGCTAATGATAGTCCTATAATAATTGCTATACTTCCTGTTACTGTTGGCGGAAGTACTTTTTCTATAAATTTCTTTCCACTTTTATTTATAATAAACCCAGCTATTATTGAAACAAAACCAGACATTACAATACCAAATTGTGCTATTGAAATCTTATCATTTAGTGTATAACTAGCAAAAGCATCAGCACTCATTATTGAAGCTATTGCTGCTATATATGAAAAACTTGAACCATAGTATAGCGGAATTTTCTTTCCTGTAATTAATATGAATCCTAAAGTTGCAAGCCCGCTTGCAAAGATTGTTGTTGAAACATGAAATCCTGTGATTAATGCTACTAGAACTGTAGCAGGGAACATTACCACTATTTGTTGTAATGCAAATAAGATAAGTTCAAAGAATGGTGGCCTTTCGTCTGGTAAATAGCCAAATACTTCATTTTTTGTTGATTTTGTTGTCATAATGATACCTCCTAAATTTTATAAATAATTTAAAAGGATAAAAAAAATCATAAAAAAAATCTTGCTTATAGCAAGATCCGAAAATTAGCAGCATAAAAAACCTAATATATGCACTGCAAAATATCTCAAATCTTACTGGTGTCCCGCACCACTTTAAAGATTTTAATTATCCTGCAAATAGTATTACATATAAATTAGATTTTGTAAATATATATTTTTAAATTTTTTACTATTTTTTATCTTATATTATGATGATTTTTCACTCCAAGTTTCTTGACACTCTTTCAATACTTTTTTCATGCAAAAACCAACACATTTACGATCTTTTCCATAACCACATCCCTTGCACTTATCTTTTATCACTTCTTCATTGCTTACAATATTCTCTATGTTATTCTGTACATTTTTTAGAGCACATTGATCTAATTTACATGACCAGCGATTATAATATTTGCAATAAATGCAGCCCTTTTCTAGCATTTCACTTCTTTTTAATTTTCTCATAACACTACCTATCTGATTTCTATATATTTAACTCTTTTAGCAATAAAATCATTTCAAATATTTTCATATCCTCCTTGTATTAAATATATATTATGTGTACTATATATTCAGTAAACGTTTTCAAGCGCCTTTATATAAAAAACCTTTAAAATAAATACTTGTATCTCCAAACATAGATTAATATCCATATTTATATTTTATCACTTTATTTGCAATCTCCAAATAATGCATAATTAACTATTTCTCCAAATAACTAATTATGCATTATTTTTTCAATTAAGAAATACGTTTTTTAATATATTGCTGAACTTCTTCTGGTAAAATATCTAAAACTATTGCAAACTCTTCAAACAACTGCCTTTTAGCCTCATTCATTAGTTCTTCATCTATTTTGTTTAATTTTTTACCAATAGCCTTTTTTTCCTTTTCTTCTTGTTTTAGAATCTTGATTACCTTTAACCATTCTTCGCTATCACCAGACTTAAGAGCTGCCTTGCAAAGTTCACTTCTTTCCCTATCATTATCAATAGAAACAGCTTCTTTATTTGACATATCATCTATTAATGATAAAACATCATCTTTTGTTATGATATTTCTCATAACAACTTTCTTATTGTTTACTGGAGTTTTAATTACCATCTTGCTATTAAAAACAGGCTGTAAAACATAATATTCAGTTTCAGAACCCCCTAAATACTTCTCCTTAGTAATATCAACAATCTTACATACACCTGTTGTGCCATATACAACATAATCATTAATTTTAAACATAAATACTTCCTCCTTAATTTTTAGTTCCCTGTATCCCCCCTTCCAAGAAAAAATTATAATAAAAATTATAGCTTCGACAACCAAAATTATGTCATCGAAGCTATAGTTGCATTTATATTATACCACACTTTAGAAATTTTATGTGTTTTAAAAAGTGCATAGCACTTTTTAATGTGCAATGTAGAATGTACAATAAAGTATGTTTTGCTATTCAAAACTTATATAATATTGATTTTCAGCCCACTGAAAATCTTCCTCAATTGTGCATTTTGCATTTTGAATTGTGCATTATGCTAATACAAAATATCCAATTACTAATATTCCTAAAACAATACGGTACCAGCCAAAGGCCTTAAAGTCATTGTTTTTAATATATTTCATTAAAAATCTTATTGCTATTATAGAAACAATAAAAGCAACTAGCATACCTACTAATAAAATAGCTATTTCCATTCCTGTAAAACTAAAGCCAAACTTATATAATTTTAAGGCACTTGCTCCAAACATTACTGGAATTGATAAGAAGAAGGAATATTCAGCTGCAATGTAACGGGATGTACCAAGTATAATTGCTCCAAGAATTGTTGCTCCTGAACGTGATGTACCAGGAATTAATGACAACACTTGAAATAATCCAATACCAAAAGCTGTAGCATAGGATAGTTCCTTAAAACTATTTACTTTAGAAACCTTATTTTTATTACGATTTTCAATAATAATAAATAAAACTCCATAAACAATAAGGGTTATAGCAACAGTTTGATAATTATATAAATGCTCATCTAACCAATCATCAAATAAAAGACCTAGAACCGCTGCCGGGAACACACCTACAATTACCTTATACCAAATCTGCATAGTATCCATTTTTTCTTTCGCAGACTTTTTAGGGGAAAAAGGATTTAATTTGTTAAAATATAAAAGAACTACAGCTAAAATAGCTCCTAATTGTATAACAACAAAGAACATTTCCTTAAATGCATCAGAAACATTTAAATTAATAAACTCCTCTACTAAGATCATATGACCAGTACTACTTATAGGAAGCCATTCAGTAATTCCTTCAACTATTCCTAAAAAAGCTGCCTTTAATAATTCAATAAATAACATTTTTCTCCTCCACTTTTTAGTATTTTATTTAATAAATAATTTTAATTCATACTAATTCATTATATTTCTTTCTACTACAAAACAAAATACCTTTTTATATTTTTTAAACTTTCTGCTATCAATCTTATTCTATGTTACTATAGTTTTTCTTTCTTGTTTCTTAATTTTTTCTGAATTTAATAAATTTCAAATAATATATTCCTTATGTTAATAATTGACTATATAACAAATTAGAATTTGGTATATACTAAAGTAAAAGAAAATTATAAGAAGGTGCTAAAATGGACAGACAGAAAGAATTTAAACGAATTGGTACTCATAATGGAAAATTTCATGCAGATGAGGTTATTGCAACAGCAATACTTAAAGAACTTTTTGATGTTGAACTAACAAGAACTAGGGATGAAGAAATATTGAAAAATCTTGATATAGTTTATGATGTTGGTGGTGGAAGATTTGATCATCATGGACTTAATAAAAGATATAGGGAAAATGGAACCCCCTATGCAGCCTGTGGACTTATATGGGAAGAGTTTGGAAAAAAGTTACTTAAGTTCAAAAGAGATTCTTTAAGTGAGGAGGAAATTCAAAGTATATTTGATTATATAGATAGAAGTATTATTGAGGGTGCTGATGCTCTTGATAACGGGGTTTGGATAGATAAAACGGAAATACCACTACTGCATATAAGTGCTATAATTGAAAAATTCAATCCCCTTTGGAATTCTAATAAGGATGAAAATGAAGCTTTTAACGAAGTTGTAGAGTTTGTAAGAGTTATCTTAAATAATGCTATAGAACATAAATTTTCTGTACTAGATGCTAAAGATCATGTTATAAGAGCTTATAAAAAAAGAAATATTCCTCAGCTTCTAGTTCTTGATAGATACTGCCCTTACAGCTCTTCCCTTAGAGAAATTGATATAAAGGAAGAAGTCCTATATGTTATATACCCAAGGGAGGATAGTTATGCCCTACAATCTATACGAGATGAGGATAAAATAGATAAAAAGAAACTCCCTAAAGCCTGGGCTGGATTAAGAAATGAGGAATTAGCAGCAGTAACAGGAGTTGAAGATGCAATATTCTGTCACACTGGCAGGTTTATTGCAATCACAAAATCAAAGGAAGGAATTATTAAATTAGCAAAAATAGCTCTTGAAACACCAAAAGAAGAATAACTTTAGTCCCAATTTAATTAAAAGAATTTTTTCTAGAAAATTTAAAAATGGAGCTTACTTGCTTTTTACAAGTAAGCTCCATAATATATTAATAAAATTGATATCCGTTTTTTCCTTTTTCTTTAACTCTATACATGGCTAAGTCAGCATTTTTCATAATTACTGCTGCATTATCCCCATCATCAGGATATACAGAAATTCCTATACTACAGCCAATATCTATTTCATGTTTTCTTATAAAGAAAGGTTTATTTATTTCTTTAACAATTCTTTGCGCTAAATTCTCTACATCTTCAATTGAGCTAATATTCCTTACTAATACTATAAATTCATCCCCACCTTGACGAGCAGCAATATCATCCCTTCTTATACAAGCTTTTAATCTATTAGATACCTGGATAAGAAGTTCATCTCCTATATCATGACCTAAATTATCATTAACTGCCTTAAACCTATCAAGATCTATAAACATAATTGCCGTCAAATTATATTTCTTATTTTTATCATATAATGCTTCTTCTATCTTTTCCTGTACATATCTTCTATTTGGAAGTCCAGTTAACACATCATGGTTTGCCATATAAGCATTTTTTTCAAAAAGCTCTTTGTAACACTTATTACTTTCTTCTAATTCCTTGGTTCTTACATTAACCTTATCCTCAAGTTCAGAATTTAATTTAGATAGATTATTTAATAATTCCTTATTTTCTATTGCCATAATAATTTGCCTTATCATAACCAAAACTATAGTTATAGCAAGACCAATAGATAATATTTTTCCTCTGTAAACTAGAGTAACAATCATTAAAATAAATAAAGCTATATATGGTCCCGTAACAATTATTAATCTTGTGACCTTTTTAACTTGACTATTATTTTCCCTATCCTCTATAACTTCTTCAGCAGCAGAAAGAGAATTTATTCCCCCTAATGCCATAAGCATCATAGCCAAAGACCATAACGGGTCAAATACACTCCCTGTATAATACATATTATTTACTAGCAAATATAAATATGCTGAATTTGCTATAAAATATATAAAGAAGGCACTAGTGATTATTAAAGATGATCTTTTTATAGTTTCACTCTTTGAATTAAAGTATATTAAAAAAACTCCAATCATAAGCCCCAGATTACTAATAGGATAGCCCATATACACGAGTAAAAATAATGGTGATTGATTCTGAAATTTATAAAATATTGGAGCAACTAAAAATTCTAAACTAAAGGTTGTAATAACACTTATAGAAATTAATATACCAATAGCTGAAAGAAGTGCTTTATAAATATTATTAATTTTATAAATTTTATAAAATCCTGTGAAAAGGTAGATTGTATTCATAAGTATCCAAAGTAAATCTGGTATTCCTGGAAATGGTGGAGTAACTTTTAATACAATCTCATAATAATTCCAAAATAACATTGCAAAAAAATAAGATAGTATTCCTGTAGATAATAAGAACCAGAACTTTCTTTCTTCGGTCTTATTCTTTTTAAATACTAAAAATAGCCCTAAGGAAGATATGGCTGGAGCTAAAGTCTGAAATATATTTCCCCCAATTGTTAATAGGGCTTTATTTCCTTGATATGTAAAAATAAACAAATAATAAATCATTATATAAATAATTATAAAACTAAATGATTTTCTTTTAATTTTACTTAAATTCAAGTATTTCCCTCCACTTTTTACGACATATTACTTACTAATTATACATTATATAAAAACTTTCCACAATGATAATTAATGTTTTTTAATATTTTTTATAATTTAATAAAAAATATTGCTAAAATAACCTTAAATTACAATCTCCTTTCCAACTTCTTCAACAATTAATTTATTTGACACATTACAACATATTCCCCTATAATTTTAGTTCTATATTTAGTTTTCGACTTTTATTTTTAAATATATTCAAATTCTTTTTAAATAACCATGGAGGTGTAAATAAATGAAAAAGTTAAGCTACAAAATTATAACTATGTCAGCAATAATTTGCTTAGTCTTAGCTACTGCTTTAACAGGAACATCAATTTATAGTAGTATAGTAAATAATAATAGTAACATTGAAAAACTTGAAAAAAATTTAAGAGATGCTTTCGATAAACAAGCTGAGTTTCAAGTTCAAAATATTGTGACCATGCTTTCCGAAATTAACGAGAAAAGCAAAAAGGGTGAATTAAGCCTGGAAGAAGCAAATACTCAACTTAGCGAAATATTGGATGGACTTAATAAAATAAATAATGATATGGAAAATTCAAACTCCTTGACTGAGAAAGCTATGGCGACAGTTCATAGAGGTGAAAAAATTGTACAAAGTCATGAAGAAAAAACAAAAATAACTAAAGAAATGTCTGATAGTGTGCGTGAAGCTATGTTTACCTTATCTCAAAAATCTATTACTATAGGTCAAATAGTGGAGGTAATTAACAGTATCTCTGAGCAAACTAATCTATTAGCCTTAAATGCAGCAATTGAGGCTGCCAGGGCTGGGGAAGCAGGAAAAGGCTTTTCTGTTGTTGCAGAAGAAATAAGAAAGCTTGCAGAACAATCTAGCGCCTCTGCAAAAGAAATTGGCAGAATTGTTAATGAAGTTAAAGAAAGCGTGGATACTTCTGTAAAAGAAATAAATAATACTAATAAAGCACTGGATCAACAAGAAGAAGCTCTAATGGATACCGTTAATGCCTTTAATGAGATTTCTCAATCAGTTGAACTTGTTACAGAAAATATCAAAACAGTTGTACAAGCATCCAAATCCTTAAGCATTAGGGCTGAGGAAGTTGCTGAGGCTACAACTAATATAGTTAGTGTTACTGAAGAGACAGCAGCTAGTACAGAAGAAGTATCTGCATCTACTGAAGAGCAAGCCTTAGTAACTCAAAATATAGCTGAAGCAGCTAAAGAATTAGCGGGACTTGCTAGTAAGCTTCAATCTGATATAAGTCAATTTATAGTTGAAGTAAATTAAACAGAAAAAGGCATCTGCTCATATTAACTAGCAGATGCCTTAAAATTTTTATTTAATTTATAAGGGCTTTGCTTTTCTATGCCCTGCCTTTGCTTTTCCTTGAATCTCAGGTACAGGTTCTTGATCATTTTTAGGTATGCGCATTTTTTTATTACTTTCTGTACCATGTGGTTCTCGTGGATCTGGTCTTCTCATTCCTGCTTTAGCCATAAATATCACCTCAGAATTATTTTTTGAAATAAGACAAGTATTTATTCTAATTTTTCGCATATATTTTTTTACTTAATTAGAAATTAAAACTTAATAATTACCTATATAATCCTTTCCTTATTTATCAAGGTGTTAAATTAGATTTTTTGAAAATAATATTAATGACACTTAATATTAAG
>JAAYOT010000062.1 GCA_012520205.1 Clostridiales bacterium | reverse complement strand
CTTGCAGTTCCACCTGTAGAAATTATTTCCCAGCCTAAATCAATTAAGCCCTTTACAAAACCTATCAAGTTTTCTTTATTATAAACACTGATTAGCGCACGTTTCATAAAATCACTCCTCACTTATTTTTACTTGCCTTCCTTCTATTTTTAGCTTACCATCACAATATAACCTTACGGCTTCCGGAAAAATCTTGTGTTCAGCTTCCAATACTCTTTTTTGAAGGCTCTCTATAGTATCATCATCATAAACCCTTACTGGTTCTTGTAGTATTATTGGACCAGTATCTGCATTTTCATCTACAAAATGAACTGTTGCCCCAGTTATTTTGCATCCATATTCTAGTACTGCCCTATGGACTCTTTGTCCATAATAGTTTTTTCCACAAAAACTAGGTATAAGGGAAGGATGTATATTTATTATCTTTTCCCTATATTCAGTTACAAAGTCCTTTGAAAGTATTCTTAAATAGCCTGCTAATACTATTAAGTCAACATCTCTCTTTTTGAACTCCTCAATTAGCTTTTTATCATAATCTTCCCTATTATAAAGAGCTGGATTAATAAATATTGATTCAATATCAGCTTCTCTGCCTCTTTCTAAACCATAGGCATCCTCTTTATTGGAAATAATTAATTTAATACTTCCCTTTATATAGCCCTTTTTTATGATATCAATTAAGCTTTGTAAATTGGTTCCCCCACCTGAAATAAGTACGCCTATTTTTGTTTGTGACATAAGTTAACACCCTTTTTGCCTTTATTAATTTCTCCTAATATATAGAATTTTTCCTTTCTTTCCTTTAAATGCTTTTCTATATTTGGTAAGTCTTCTTTTGAAATTACAAATACCATTCCAACTCCCATATTAAATGTAGAATACATCTCATCAATATGAATATTCCCCAATTCTTGTATCATATTAAATATTGGAGGAGTATCTATTACCCATGTATTTATATTTGCCTCTACTCCATCTGGCAGCATTCTTGGCACATTTTCATAAAACCCTCCTCCTGTAATATGACATAAGCCTTTAATGTTAAAAGTTTCAATTAAATCATATACTGGATCAAAATAAATTCTAGTAGGTTTTAGTAATTCCTCTCCTAAAGTAGACCTTAACTCCTCATAATATTTGTTTATATCTAATTTTTCCTTTTCAAATAGGAGCTTTCTAACTAATGAATATCCATTACTATGAATCCCATTAGAAGGTAGGCCAATTATTAGGTCTCCCTCCTTTATGGAAGAGCCCCTTATAATATTTTCTTTATCTACTAAACCTACACAAAAGCCAGCCAAGTCATATTCTTCTTCCTTATATAAACCTGGCATTTCTGCTGTTTCTCCACCAATTAGTGCACATTTTGCCTTAAGGCATCCATTAGATACTCCTTCAACTATACTAGCCATTTTTTCAGGCACTAATTTACCAGTACTAATATAATCAAGGAAAAATAAAGGCTTAGCACCTTGGCATAAAATATCATTAACACACATAGCAACACAATCTTCTCCAATGGTGTCATGCTTATCCATCATAAAAGCAATTTTTAACTTGGTTCCCACACCATCAGTTCCTGATACTAGTACAGGCTCCCTATATTTTCTAGTATCTAATTGAAATAAGCCTGCAAAACCTCCAATATCATTTAATACCCCTGGAAAATGGGTCTTTTTTACTATATTTTTTATAAGCTGTACCTCTTTATAGCCTGCTTCTTTATCTACTCCCGAATCCTTATAAGTTATAGACATTGTTTTCCTCCTTCATTCTTTGGTGGGTCTATGGCATATCTGTTATTAAAGCACCCTGTGCAAAATCCAGTGTTCTTTCCTACAGATTTTATTAGACCTTCTATAGACATAAAATACAATGAATCTGCTCCTATTAGCCTTCTTATTTCCTCTAGGCTCATATTGGCAGCAATTAAATTTTCTTTACTAGGAGTATCCATACCTAAATGACAAGCATTTATAACTGGAGGTGAGGCTATTCTTATATGAACTTCCTTTGCTCCTGCCTTTTTTAGCATTTGTACAGTTCTTTTCATAGTTGTTCCTCTAACGATAGAATCATCTACAAGAATAACTCTTCTTCCTTCTATATTTTCTTTTATTGCATTTAGTTTAATCATTACTCCCTGTTCTCTTAGTTCCTGACTAGGCTGTATAAAGGTTCTACCAACATATCTATTTTTTATTAACCCCTCAGCATATGGAATTTTTGATTCTTCAGCAAATCCTATAGCAAAAACTGTTCCAGAATCAGGTCCCCCAATTATAATATCCCCATCATTTTTTGACTCCCTTGCCAGCTGCCTTCCTGCTTCTATTCTCGATAAATATATACTTTTTCCATCTAATAAACTGTCAGGTCGAGCAAAATATACTAGTTCAAATAGGCATAAATTTTCCTTTATCTTTTTCTTTGAAATAGTCCTTATTGCTTCATTATTTATAACAATTATTTCTCCAGGTTCTATATCTCGAATAAATTCTGCCCCTATAGTATCAAATGCACAGCTTTCAGAAGATACTATATAATCATCTCCTAATTTACCTAGACATAAAGGCTTTATTCCATAGGGATCCCTGGCAGCTATTATCCTATCATTTGTCATAATTATAAGAGCATATGAGCCTGAAACCTGATCTAAGGCCTTTATAACTGCTTCTTCTATATTATCCTTACTCTTTCTAGCAATTAGGTTTGCAATAACCTCTGCATCTAATTTAGATTGAAATATTACTCCTTCATCTTCTAGCTTGTCTCTTAAACTATGGGAATTTACAATTCTTCCATCAAGGGTTATAGCTAAAGCTCCTCTTTTATATCCTGCTACTAATGGTAATGTGGTTAGAAGGCTATGGTCATCTGAATTAAAGGCATATCTTACATGACCTATGGCTATATTTCCAATTAGCCTATGTAGCCTTTCCTTAGACAAAACTTCATGAACAAGGCCTGCTTCCCTATGATAATCTATAAAACCATTATTATTTACTGCTATGCCTGCACTAATCTGGCCTCTATGCTGAAGGGCATAAAGTCCATAATAGACAACTTGTGCTATATCATTTCTTTTTGAGCTATATATTCCTACTACTCCACTCAATGTAGTACCTCCTATTTACTAAGACTCTCATTGAGTTCCTTATCCATTTTTATAACATCATCTGCCATTTTCTTTTTGTAGTCTTTAAGCTTTACCCTTAACTCAGGATATTTTACTGCTAATATTTCCACAGCTAATAATCCAGCATTTTCTCCCCCATTAATAGCAACTGTAGCCACTGGTACTCCCTTTGGCATCTGTACCACTGATAATAAGGAATCTAGCCCATCCATTGTTGAAGATTTAACTGGAACCCCTATTACTGGAAGTGGCGTAATCCCTGCTATAACTCCAGCCAAATGGGCTGCTTTCCCTGCTATTGCAATTATTACTTCCGTATCCTTATCTTCTGCATTTTTTGCAAAATCTGCTGCTAAGTCTGGTGATCTATGAGCTGATATTACTCTTGCTTCATATTTAACTTGAAATTTTTCTAATATAACAATAACTTTATTAGCAATTTCCTTATCAGAAATACTTCCCATCACTATACTAACCTTCATAAATCTTCCTCCTCACACTAATTATTTGAAATATTTTACACCTGACACAAAAATTTTGTGGTTTCCTTTTAACTCTATATTCTTGTAAACATCCCTTCCAATTCTATCTACGGATGATACTGTTGCAAGAACTCTTCCCTCAGGGCTTGTTAATGATTCAACTGCCATATCTGATCCTGTAATATTATTTGATACAATTTGAGTTGCAATCTGCCCCCTTTCTAATAAGCTGTCAGCATTATTTCCAAGTATAATTCTTCCTTCCCTTGTAGCTATAGGAACTGTATATACTTCTCCTGCTTCCATCTCATTCATCCAAGGTGATTGGTTAGATATAACTTTTACATCTACCATAGTTGAAGTGAATACTCCCTTTGGATTGCTAGTAATATATGGTGAGTTTTTGTTTATTTTTGATATTTTCCCATTTTGAATTAAGCCTAATTTAACTAGTCCTATAGCACCATCTCCAATTCCCAATGCTAGTCCATCTCTATTTTCCAAAAGATCCTCTAAAGCTTCCTTTACATAAGAGTTATTAAATATTAACTTTAATAATTTTCCTGATGCTTCAGGTTCTGCCCCATATATTTGACCATTAGGTAGGGCCAAAATTTGAGAGTTTTTAATTTTTTCTGCTAAGATCTTATAAGACTCTTCAATTGAATTTTTCTTTAATGATTTAAATACAAAAGTTTCTACTTTTGCACCAGCATCCTTAAAAGCCTTAGCCATATCATATTCACCATGGCTTCCAGTAAATATTGGAATAAGAACTCTTGGAACTGCAATTGAAGGATGCTTTTTAATAACATTTCCACTTATATATGGAGTAATTTTTCTAGTTTCTTTTAATTCATTGTTAATTGGGAAAGTTTCATTTAAAGGCTTTTGCCATTCCTTTAATAATTCATCTAGCTTTATAAGTTCATCTTTAATTTTTATATATTTATCAGCTATGGTTTTACCTGCTAGGGTATAATCTAAGCCATCAAATAATTCTTTAGGGTCTTTATGGCCATCAATTTCTAATAATATTGATCCATAAAGAGGCTTATATAAATCTTCAACTATTTCATTGCTTATAATGCAGCCTATCTCATTTCCCAATGCCATTTCTGCAATTGCTCTTGCAATGCCTCCAAAGGTAATTGTTGAACTTGATAAGATTTCCTTCCTATCAGCCAATTCCTTTATTCTTCTATAGTTTTCCTTTAACTGCTCAAAATTTATTAGCCCATTTTCGTCAACTCTTAAATTAACTAATACAAGATTTGAATTGGACTTTTTAAGTTCTTTTGAAATAATATTATCTACCTTATCGTAGCTAACAGCAAAACTAAATAGTGATGGCGGTACACTTATATCTCCAAAGCTTCCACTCATACTATCTTTTCCACCTATGCTTGGAATATCTAAGTTCTTTTGAACCATAAAGGCACCTAAAAGACTTGTATAAGGCTTGGCCCATTTTCTAGGATCATCTCCTAACCTTTCAAAATATTCTTGGAAGGTTAGTCTAATTTTTTTATAATCTCCACCTAGGGCCACTACTTTTGCTATGGATTCAATAACTGCATAATATCCAGCGTGGAAGGTACTCCATTTAGCTAGTTTTGGATCATAGCCGCAGGTCATAATAGAGCATGTCTTTGTTTCACCATTAGCTACTGGAATCTTTGCTACCATCCCTTCCTGTGGAGTTATTATATTCTTGCCCCCTAATTGCATTAATACTGTTCCTGAGTTTATTGTATTATCAAACCTTTCTACCAGGCCCTTTTGTGAAGCTATATTAAGGTCCTTTAGGTTATCAACAAAAGCTTCCTTTATACTTTTATTTACTAGATGGTCAGGGTCTTTTTTTAAGTATATTTCTTCCCTTGGCATGGTTATTTTTACTTTAGCTTTTTTTCTGATTCCATTAGTATTTAAGAAGTTTCTATCTATATCAATAATTGTTTTACCTCTCCATACCATTTGAAGCCTATTTTTATCTGTAACTTCTGCTATTACAGTTCCTTCTAGATCTTCTGCCTCCACAAGTTTTTTAAATTCATCTAAATTTTCTTTTTCTATAACTACTGCCATTCTTTCTTGAGATTCAGAAAGGGCAATTTCATATCCATCTAGGCCTTCATATTTTACAGGTACTTTATCTAAATCTATATATAATCCATCAGCAAGTTCTCCAACTGCAACAGCCACTCCTCCTGCACCAAAATCATTACACTTCTTTATAAGCCTTGTAGCCTTTGGATTTCTAAAAAGTCTTACTATTTTTCTTTCAATTAATGGATTTCCTTTTTGAACATCTGCACCTAATTTCTCAAGGGCTTTTTCCGTTTGGACCTTTGAAGAACCAACAGCAGCACCAAGTCCATCTCTTCCAGTTTTACCACCAACAAGTAGTATTAAATCAGTAGGCTTTGAATCTCCCCTTACAACCCAATCCTTTGGAGCTGCAGCTATTAAGGCTCCTAATTCCATTCGCTTAGCAACAAAACTTTCATCATAAAACTCTTTAATATAGCCTGAAGCTGCTCCAATTTGATTTCCATATGAACTATAGCCTTCCATTGCTGTCTGGGTAATTTTTCTCTGTGGTAATTTTCCCTCAAGAGTATCTTCATATTTTTGTCTTGGATCAGCAGAGCCCGTAATTCTCATTGCTTGATATACATAGGTTCTACCAGATAGGGGATCTCTTATTCCTCCTCCGAGGCAGGTAGCTGCCCCTCCAAAGGGTTCTATTTCTGTAGGGTGGTTATGGGTTTCATTCTTAAACATTAATAAGTACTTTTCATTTTTACCATTTACATCAACATCTATTTCAATACTAGCTGCATTGATTTCGTCTGTTTCTTCCTTATCCTTAAGCTTGCCTTTTTTTCTAATTTCCTTCATATTAATGGTGCCCAAGTCCATTAAGGATTGTGGCCTCATATTTTCTTCATATACATACCTTCTTGAGCTTAAATATTCCTTAATTGCCTCTTCAAATATTTTCTTATATTTTCCTTCTTCAACTTTTACATCTGTAATCTCCGTCATAAAAGTTGTATGTCTACAGTGGTCTGACCAATAGGTATCTATTACTTTTAGTTCTGCAATACTAGGATCTCTCTCTTCTCTTTTAAAATAAGATTGGCAGTATAATAAATCATCCATATCCATAGCAAAGCCATAACTTTCTCTAAGTTTTTCTACTTCACCTTTAGGCATGTTAATAAAACCATTTAATATTTCTATTTCATCTGCTTCTTCAAAGGTATCCGTTTCTATATAATCTAAATCTAGTTCTGTGTATTCAGTAGGATTTATATAGTAGGATTTTATTTTATTAAGTTCTTCATCACTTATATTTTTAAATATGAATATTTTTGAATGTTTTACTTTTACATGTAAATCTAGAAACTTATTTACTATTTCATTTGCTGAATCTTCCCTTTGATTAAATTGCCCCTTATGAGCTTCTATTCTAAAGGCTTTCTCCTCATCATTTAAAATTAAATTTCTAAAAATCAAATCTGTATATGGTTCATATAGTAGCTTTTCTATAATTTCTTCTACCACTGATTCCTTTGTGTCTATTATGTCATATACATTTATTACCCTTACTTCTTTTAAGTTTTTTATGCCTAAATACTCTCTGAATTCCTTTAATAATTTTTTTCCTTCTTCATTAAATAATTTTTTCTTCTCTACATAAACTCTTGTATTATTCATTTTTTCACTCCCTTTAAGGTTTTATAGGCAACTATTATTTACTTAGCATTATTTTTTCTAATTCAAAGGGCTCCATATATGTATCACCTTTGTAGGCCCTCATATTACCTCCTGAAATTTCATCTATAAGCGCTATATGATTATCTTTTCCAACCCTGCCAAATTCAAATTTTATATCATATAGTTCCAAGCCCTTTTTAGCTAACTCTTCTTTAACTATGGCTCCAATTTTCTTTGTAAGTTCTACTAAAATCTTGTATTCTTCTTTTGTCATGATATTTAAGATTTCTAATGCTTCATCAGTAATTAATGGATCATTTCTTAAATCATCCTTTAAGGTAACTTCAACATATGCATCAAGTTTCTGCCCTTCTTTGGCATATAATCCATATCTTCTAAGAAAACTTCCTACTGCCCTATAACGACATATTACCTCTACCCCTTTGCCAAACATCTTTGCAGGTAAAACTGTCATTGTTGCATTTTCAATCTCTGCATCTAGATAATGGGTTGGTATTCCTACTTCCTTTAGTTTTTCAAAAAAGAACTTAGTAAGTCTTAAACCGGATTTCCCCATACCTTCTATAGTAAGTCCTACAGTATTAGCTCCTGGATCAAAGACTCCTTGCACTCCAGTAACATCATCTTTAAATTTAAGTTGATAATTACCATCGTCTAATTGATAAACATCTTTAGTTTTTCCTTTGTAAATTAACTCCATTGAATCCACTCCTTTACAAAATATTTATTTATAAAAAAATAAAAGCTCAGTCAGGGTAGGTTAAGCGAAACCTACCCGACTGGGCTTTTATCCCTTCGGTGTAATACCAAATTAGTATATATACAAATCAATTAAATACCAATACTAGTATTTGTGCCGCTTGGACCAGCAGGTATTCTTTTACCCCGGAACCCTAGGCACACTTCCGCTCATAGAGAAATGATTATCGGTCATTTCGTAGAGACATCCCAACCATATTATGGGACTTATATGAGCTCGAATATTCTTTTATATTAATATATTAACATGTTTTCCCTGTAAGTCAATATATTATAAAAATTTCTTTATGCTAAAAACAAAAAAAGAAGTAATTGCAAATTTTTTAGTTGCAATTACTCTTTTAGCTTATTTATTCTTATCTAAATTTTTATTATATCTAAATATATAATAGGAAGCTGAAAAAATTATTATATATCCTATGAAACTATATATATCTGGTAATGTATTAAAAATAACAAAACTAATTATTGCTGAAAATATTATATTACTATAATCAAATATTGAAATTTCCTTTGCTGGTGCATGTTTGTATGCTAAAGTAATTCCAAATTGCCCAATACTAGCAAAAATACCTGCTAATAATAAGTAAATTAATTGTATAGAAGCCATTGGTTTATATACTGAAGCCATAAAAGGAAATATTACTATTAAGGAAAATAATGAAAAATAAAAGACTACTGTATAAGTATTTTCCTTTCCTCCTAAAACTCTTAAACAAGTATATGCCCCAGCTGCAAAAACTGCTCCTAAAATACCAATAATAAAAGGCAGCATTTCAATATTAAAAGTTGGTTTAATAATAAATAATGTTCCCATAAAAGCTATTAATACTGATATTATTTGTTTTGAATTAATCTTTTCCTTTAAAAATAAAGCAGAAAATATTATTACAAAAAAGGGACTTAATTTATTTAACATATTAGCATCAGATAATACTAATCTATCAATTGCATAGTAATTAAAAACTATACCTACTGTTCCTAAAGCTGACCTTAAAAGTAAAATTTTTTGACTAGTCTTTTTTCCAAAAAAACTTTCCTTATTTTTAATTATAAAAATCATTGCAACTATACATGAAACTAAATTTCTAAAAAATGTTTTTTGAAAAGAGGGTAAATCTCCAGACAATTTAATAAATGCAGACATCATTGCAAAACCAAAGGCTGACATTATTATAAATATTATTCCTTTATAACGATTATCTAACTTTTCCATTTTATTGCTCCTTACTTTTTTTAT
>JAAYOT010000061.1 GCA_012520205.1 Clostridiales bacterium | reverse complement strand
GCTTCACATAACTTTAAATATACAGTTTCCCCTAGGCTACTTAATTTGTAATACTTTCTTGGTTTAGTTCCATCCGTATCCCAAAGACTTTCTAATATTCCCTGCTTTTCAAGCCTTCTTAGGAGTGGATATAAGGTATTTGCTTCTAAACTTAAACCCTTTTCCTTCATTAAAACTATTAGTGAATAACCGTACTGTGGAGATTTTAATTGACTTAAAACAGCTAGTACAATGGTTCCCCTTCTAAGCTCTTGAATTAAACCATCTAATAACTGCTCTTCTTTGTTTTTTTCCATCTTGCCACCTCCTAAGTTTAATATACTGTATACCACACACTATTGTCAATAATAAAACATTATACTTTTTATAATATTTAAGTATTAATATTTTGTGCTACCTTAAGCATAATATTTTATAGACATATTTTTATATCTGGTAAATTATGCAATAATAAATATAAGATAACTTATATAGATGCAGTTTAATTAATATAGCTTGGAGGTGTTTATAATGGCTTATAAAAACTTATATGAGATAATTAACAATAGTAGCAATATTGTTTTCTTTGGAGGGGCTGGTGTTAGCACTGAATCAGGAATTCCTGACTTTAGAAGCGCTAAGGGTGTATTTAATGAAACTTTGAATAAAAATTTTTCCCCCGAAGAAATTGTGTCCCATACTTTCTTTTATAGAAATCCTGAGGAGTTTTATAAATTTTATAAGGATAAATTAATTTATAAAGAGGCTAAACCAAATAAGGCACATTTTGCTTTAGCTAAACTTGAAAAAATGGGAAAACTTAAGGGAGTAATTACTCAAAATATAGATGGTCTTCATCAAAGGGCAGGAAGTGAAAAGGTTTTAGAGCTCCATGGCTCTATTCACAGAAATTACTGTATACAATGTAGGGAACTCTATGACTTAAATGAGTTTTTAGCCTTAGAGGGAGCTGTTCCTAAATGTAAAAAATGCGGCAATATTGTAAAACCAGACGTTGTTTTATATGAAGAAGGCTTAGATGATAATATAGTTAATGAAAGCATTAAACTAATTTCTACCTGCGATACTTTAATTATTGGAGGAACCTCTTTAGTTGTATATCCAGCTGCCGGATTTGTTAGATTCTTTAAGGGTAGAAATTTAATTTTAATAAATAAATCGGGGACTCAGTTTGATAGTGAGGCAGATCTTGTGATACATGATTCTATAGGCAAGGTTCTTTCAGAAACAATTAAGCAATTAACAGGCAACGATTAACAATTAACGAGTAGAAATTAACAATTAAAGGGAAAATGAAGATTTCAGGTTTCAGGGTTAATTCAGTGTGGAGGAAGATTCAGTGTGGAGTTTGGAGTGTGGAGTTTGGAGCGTGGAGGACTGAGTTTAGTTTTCAGGGTTCAAGTTTCAGTTTATATGGTTAGCAGTTAGAAGACAATAGTACAGTGTAGTTTATTAATTTTAATAAAAAAGCTAATAGACTGTTGATTTTTTATCAACAGTCTATTTTTATTTCATAAATTATATTCTTCTCAAGTATTTTTTTGTATTTCAAGTAATCTTATTATAAATTCTTAACCTTTAGTGCTCTAAAGGAATTTAGTATTGCTATTATTGTTACTCCTACATCTGCAAATATTGCTGCCCACATTGTAGTTATCCCAAAGGCACTTAGTATAAGAACAAGTACTTTTATTCCAATTGCAAAGGCTATATTTTGGTAGGCAATATTTAGTGTTTTTTTAGAAATTCTTATTGCTGTAGCAATTTTAGATGGTTCATCGGTCATTATTACTATATCTGCCGCTTCTATTGCTGCATCTGAGCCTAGAGCCCCCATTGCTATTCCTATATCTGCTCTAGCTAAAACTGGAGCATCATTAACTCCATCTCCAACAAAGGCTAGTTTACCTTTTTCAGATTTTTGTGAGAATAACCCTTCTAACTTGTCTACCTTATCACCAGGTAATAATTCTGAATATACTTTATCTAAGTTAAGATCTTTAGCAACTTTTGTAGCAACATTTTTGCTATCTCCAGTTAACATAACTGTTTCCTTTATATTAGCTGACTTTAATTCTTTGATTGCTTTAACTGAATCTTCCTTAATTTCATCAGCAATAACAATATAGCCTGCATATTTATTTTCAACTGCAAGGTGTACAACTGTTCCAATTACTTCTCCTTGGAAATAAGGAATGTTCATCTTTTTCATAAGCTTAATATTTCCTGCTATAACCTTTTTCCCATTAACTACTGCAGTAACTCCATAACCTGGTATTTCTTTAACGTGGGAAATAATGCTATTATCTATCTCTTTACCATAAGCTCTTTTTAGTGATTGTGATATTGGATGGTTTGAATAGCTTTCTGCATATGCAGTTAATTCTAACAATTCCTCTTTTGACATTCCTTGGGGATTTATTTCTTGTACATTAAATACTCCCTTAGTTAAGGTGCCAGTTTTATCGAAAACTACAGTTTCAGTTTTCGCTAAGGCTTCTAGATAGTTGCTTCCCTTAACTAAAACTCCTCTTTTGGAAGCTCCTCCTATTCCACCAAAGAAGGTTAATGGAATAGATATAACTAAAGCACAAGGACAGGAAACTACTAAGAAGGATAAAGCTCTGTATAGCCAATCAGAAAAACTAGCTTCTTTAATTAAAAGAGGTGGTATAACTGCTAAAAGAACTGCAATAATTACAACTATCGGTGTATAGTATCTTGCAAACTTAGTTATAAATTTTTCTGAGTTGGATTTTTTACTGCTTGCATTTTCAACTAAATCAAGAATTTTACTAACTGTAGATTCATCATATTCTTTTGTAACCTCAACTGTAATAAGACCATTTATATTTATGCAGCCACTTAATATTTCACTTCCTACTTCTACTTCACGAGGAACTGATTCTCCAGTAAGGGCCGATGCATCCACCATTGAATTTCCCTCAATAACTTTACCATCAAGAGGAACTCTTTCCCCTGCCTTAATTACAATAATATCTCCAACTTCTACCTCATCTGGATCTATTTTTATAAGTTCTTCTCCTCTTTTTACATTGGCATAGTCAGGTCTAATATCCATAAGTTCTGCAATAGACCTTCTTGATTTATTAACAGCATAGCTTTGAAAATATTCACCAACTTGGTAAAAAAGCATAACTGCAACTCCTTCTGGATATTCACCAATTAAAAAAGCCCCAATTGTAGCAATTCCCATTAAAAAACTTTCATCAAAAACCTTTCCTCTAACAATGTTCTTATAAGCTTTTTTCAAAACATTTCCACCTATAATAATGTAGGTGATTAAATATAAACCAAAATTTAACCATTCATTATTTAAATTAATAATTATTGCAAAAATAAACAATATAGCTGCAATTATTATTTTTCTAAGACGTTTTTTCATTCTAATCCCCCTTATGCAATATAGCTGTAACATTAAAACTCTATATAATTCTTCAAATATCACAACTCATTATTTTTTAATTCTTTTAAATATTTCCTATTATTTTCTTGTAAACATATGAATACTTGCTCATATGTTAGTTTGAAAAAATTTATATTTTTTGTTTTATATATCAGTATCTTTAAGCCTTTTTCATAACAGTATCAGGTTCAAGATCTTTTATTATTTTTTCTGCTGCTTTAATTATTTCAGGCATTTTTTCATCCTCACCTTCAATTATAAGCTTAGTTGTCATAAAGTTAACTGTGGCTTCCTTTACCCCATCAAGCTTATTAATTGCAGTTTCCATTTTTGCGGCGCAGTTTGCACATTCTAAACCTTCAAGTCTAAATTTCTTTTTCATAATACCATCCTCCCAACTCTTCTTTTATAAGTACTAAATATACTGTTATACTTCCCAGTGAAATTTACCATTTGTTTAATTTGACTATGTTTTCAAGTTTTACTTAATTATTTTTCATTAATATGATTTAGTCCCTGATCAAATATACTCTTTACATG
>JAAYOT010000060.1 GCA_012520205.1 Clostridiales bacterium | reverse complement strand
CTGAATTATTTCCTCAACTGAAAACTGAAATCTGAAAACTGTGAATTGAAAAAAGGGGGGTATGTATGTATTTAACGGGGGCAGAAATTTTAGTTAAATCGCTTTTAGATGAAGGTGTTGATACTATATTTGGTTATCCTGGCGGGGCTGTTCTAAATATATATGATCAACTATATAAGTACAAGGATAAGATAAATCATATTCTAATGGCACATGAGCAAGGGGCAGCTCATGCAGCTGATGGATATGCAAGGGCAACTGGAAAGGTTGGGGTATGTTTGGCTACTTCTGGACCTGGGGCAACCAATCTTGTAACAGGAATAGCTACAGCCTATATGGATTCAGTGCCCATGGTTGCAATAACAGGAAATGTTGCAAGGAATCTTCTTGGGAAAGATAGTTTTCAAGAAGTTGATATAACAGGAATAACAATGCCAATAACAAAGCACAATTATATAGTTAAAGATATAAAGGACTTACAAAAAATAATAAGAGAAGCCTTTTATATTGCAAAAGAAGGAAGGCCGGGACCAGTCCTTATAGATATACCAAAAGATATTACATCTGAAAAAGCTGAGTATGAAACTTTAATACCTAAAAAAGTAGAAAGAAAGGCAAAGAATATAACAGATAAAGATTTAGAAAAGGTTGCAAAACTTATAAATGAAGCTAAAAATCCACTAATATATGCAGGTGGAGGAGTAGTAGCTTCAGAATCCTATGATGAGCTTATAGAAATAGTAAATAAAATAAATTCACCAATAGCCACATCCCTTATGGCAATTTCAGCATTTCCAGAAAACCATCCATTATACACAGGAATGATTGGTATGCATGGAACAAAGGCATCAAATATTTTAGCCTCAAAGTGTGATTTATTAATTAACCTAGGAGCAAGATTTAGCGACAGGGTAATTAGCAATCAAAATCACATAAAAAATGCAAAGGTAGTTCATGTAGATGTAGATGCAGCTGAGATAAATAAAAATATTAAGACAGATGCATTTATAGTTGGGGATTTAAAAATAGCTCTTCAGAAGCTTATTCCTTTGCTTAAGGAAAAGAAAAATGAAGAATGGCTAAAAAGAGTTAAGGAATTAAAGGCCCTAAATGTATCAAAAGATTCAGATACAGGAGAGCTTACTCCAGAGTTCTTATTTAGAAAGTTAGATGAGTTTGATCATGGTGATTTTATAATAACAACAGAAGTTGGACAACATCAAATGTGGACAGCTAAATATTATAAGTTTAAGCAGCCAAGAAGTTTTATATCCTCTGGAGGCCTTGGCACAATGGGATATGGACTTGGGGCATCTATAGGAGCACAGGTTGCTTTAATGGATAAAAGAATAATTAATATAGCTGGAGACGGAAGTTTTGGAATGAACTGTAATGAATTAGTTACTGCAGTAAAAAATAACTTACCTATCATAGTTATAGTTGTTAATAATAATTCCTTGGGAATGGTAAGGCAATGGCAAAATTTATTTTATGAAGCTAGATATTCCTATACCACATTAAATAGGGCAACTGATTTTGTTAAGTTAGCAGAAGCCTTTGGGGGTAAGGGATATAGAGTTTATAGAAAAGAAGACTTAAATGAAATATTAACACAGGTACTAGAATATAAGGGGCCTGTTGTAATAGATTATGTTATTGATAACGACAAAAAGGTATTTCCAATGGTTGCACCAGGTGCAGCAATTAATGAAATAATAAGTGAAGAAAATATAAATAATTAGGGGGACAAAAAGATGGCAAAAATGTATTATGAAAAAGACACAAATTTAGAATTATTAAAGGGCAAAAAGGTAGCCATAATTGGATATGGAAGCCAAGGTCACGCTCATGCATTAAACTTAAAGGAAAGTGGAGTAGAGGTTGTTGTTGGACTTTATGAAGGTAGTAAATCCAAAGAAAGAGCTGAAAAAGCAGGTTTAGAAGTTTTAACGGTAGCTGAGGCTGCAAAATTAGCAGACATTATAATGATTCTTTTACCAGATGAAAAACAAGCAGCTGTATATAAATCAGAAATAGCACCAAACTTAGAAAAAGGTAATGCTCTTGCATTTGCTCATGGCTTTAATATTCACTATGGACAAATTGTTCCACCAGCAGATGTAGATGTATTTATGTGTGCTCCAAAGGGACCAGGCCACATGGTTAGAAGAACTTATACAGAAGGTTCGGGAGTTCCGTGTTTAATAGCAGTTTACCAAGATGCAACTGGTAATGCAAGAGACTTAGCATTGGCTTATGCAAATGGTGTAGGTGGAGCTAGAGCTGGAGTCCTAGAAACTACATTTAAAGATGAAACAGAAACAGATCTATTTGGAGAACAAGCAGTTCTTTGTGGAGGAGTTTCTGCTCTTATAAAAGCAGGATTTGAAACATTAGTAGAAGCTGGCTATGCTCCAGAAAATGCATATTTTGAATGTTTACACGAAATGAAACTAATAGTAGATCTAATGTACCAAGGCGGTATGGCTGCTATGAGATATTCAATTTCAGATACAGCTGAATATGGTGACTATGCAGTAGGTGATAGAATAGTTACAGAAGAAACTAAGAAAGAAATGAAAAAGGTATTAAAAGAAATCCAAGATGGAACCTTCGCTAAGAACTGGCTTTTAGAAAACCAAGTTGGAAGACCAATGTTTAATGCAAGAAGAAGACTAGAAGCTGAGCATCCAATCGAAAAGGTAGGAAAAGAATTAAGAGAAATGATGAGCTGGATTGACACAAAAAATCTAGACTAGGCATAACAAAGGGGCTATATCAAGAAATTTTGATATAGTTCCTTTTACTATTTTACTCATTTATATATTAATTAGTATGATTGATAATTGAGTAAAATCTAGTTTGAAGGAATTTATTTACAGGGTATTTCTTTTGATATGTATTTTATTGCATTTAAATTTGAATTTTAACATAATAATTTATTTTATTATTATAATATTTATAGGAAATAAGGAAAAGGTTCTCATAATAAGAATTGGCGTGAAATAAGGCTTTTAAAGTTAGTTCACAAAAGAAAATATTAGAGAAATGTTAAGCAGTGCATTTAAGCGCACCATTAATTTTAGTTAATTAATTTGAATTAAAAGAAGATTGGAAATATAAATTACAATTACCAAATAGCTATGTAGATATTGACAGATGTGAAATGGAGTATGTAGATGGAGGGGGAGTAAGTCTTCCAATGTCAAGCTCGTATTTAAATAAGGATACTTGCTTAAGTAAGGCAGATATATTAATAAGAACTTATCAAGTACGACTTATGACAAAGTATCAAATTG
>JAAYOT010000059.1 GCA_012520205.1 Clostridiales bacterium | reverse complement strand
TTTTTTCTGGTTTATTTTTAGCTAATTGGGCTTCTCTTAAAGCTTCTAATTCAGCTAATTTTTTATCTACATCTATTCTTGGGAATAAGGCATCTCCCTTTTTAACTTCTGTTCCAACAACTGTTCCGTTAAATTCATTTAATGATTCAAAAGTTGTATTACTAATGTTTAATTGAGCATTTATCTTTTCACTTGTTTCAGGTAAGAATGCTGATAATAATACTGATGAAAATCTTAAACTTTCAGCTAAGTTATATAAAACTGTTCCTAATCTGCCTTTCTTAGCTTCATCCTTTGCTAATATCCAAGGAGTTGTTTCGTCTATATACTTATTAGCTCTTCCTATTAAATCAAAAATAATTTCTAAAGCTTCTGGTATTCTTAATTCATCAATTGCCTTAGTAACTTTTCCTGGAGTCTCTAAAGCTAAGTTTATTAATTCATCATCAATTGCTTCCTTTTCAGTATTTGCAGGAACTTCTCCTTCAAAATATTTTTCAATCATTGCTACTGTTCTTGAAAGCAGGTTTCCTAAGTCATTACATAAGTCTGAATTTATTTTCTTTATAAATATTTCGTTATTAAATAATCCATCTGATCCAAACGGTATTTCTCTTAATAGATAGTATCTAACTGCATCTACTCCAAAATGCTCAACTAAGGCTACTGGATCTACAACATTACCCTTAGATTTTGACATTTTACCTCCATCTACAAGTAGCCATCCATGACCAAATACTTGTTTTGGAAGTGGTACTCCTAAAGCCATTAGCATAATAGGCCAATATATAGTATGGAACCTTAAAATATCCTTACCTATTAAGTGAACATCTGCTGGCCAGTACTTTTTAAGTAAATCTTGATTTTCACTTCCATAACCAAGGGCAGTAATATAGTTTGATAAAGCATCTAACCACACATATACAACATGACCTTCATCGAAAGTTACAGGAATTCCCCAGTCAAAGCTAGTTCTTGATACACAAAGGTCTTGAAGGCCTGGTCTTAAGAAGTTATTAAGCATTTCATTTTTTCTTGATTCTGGTTGTATAAATTCTGGATGAGTTTCTATATGCTCAATTAATCTATCTGCATATTTACTCATTTTAAAGAAGTAGGCTTCTTCTTTTGATTTTTCTACTGGTCTTCCACAGTCTGGGCAATTGCCATCTAACAATTGAGACTCTGTCCAGAAGGATTCACAAGGTGTACAGTACATTCCTTCATAGGATGATTTATATATATCTCCTTGGTCATATAATTTTTTAAATATATCTTGAACAGCCTTAATATGATAATCATCAGTTGTTCTAATAAACTTATCATAGCTTATATTCATAAGCTTCCATAGCTCTCTTATTCCTGCTACTACTTCATCTACATGTTCCTTTGGTGTTACACCCTTTTCTTCTGCTATTCTTTGTATTTTTTGTCCATGCTCATCTGTTCCTGTTAAGAACATTACATCATATCCAGTTAATCTCTTATATCTTGCTAAAGCATCAGCTGCTACTGTTGTATAAGTATTTCCAATATGAAGTTTTGTTGATGGGTAATAAATTGGCGTAGTTATGTAATATGTCTTTTTACACATACTCTCTTCCTCCTAATTATTTTATTTAAAATAATATCTTGCAATATAAAAAAGCCCCTATATGGGTATAAACCCACATAGAGACGTATTACACGTGTTACCACTCTATTTCGCATTTATCTCACGATAAATACCTCAGTAAGTGAAATCTTCACTTTGCAATGTAACGGTTGCTCCCGTATCCTCCTTACAATTTTGCTCAGAGAATATGCTCCAAGGCCATCTTCATGAAAATCTTAGTTGCTAGCTTTCACCTTACCTAGCTCTCTTTAAACCTCAACCTTCATTACTCTTCTTTTCATCGCATTTAATATTATGATAGGGTAAATTGAAGTTACTGTCAACATTTTAATATTTACTTTAATTTAAACTTCTTTACTATTATATTTTCTATTATAACCCTTGCCATAACAACTAAAAGAAGGGTTAATCCCAATAAGGGAGCTAGTGCCTCTTCTCCAAAAATAAAAGCACCTAATGTATTTAACACTAATAGAAAGCTTCCAATTGCTCCATATATTTTTGAAGCAAGCTTGTTAGAATACTCCCATGTTTCCTTATTTAGTATAGAGTTCTTATTTTTATATCCTATCTTTGTATTAGGGAATTTTGAATACTTTGTTTCATATATTCCTCCCAATAATAATAATCCCAATGGAATTATATCTACTACTATTAAAAAAACTATAAAATTCATGTTTTCTTATCCTCATTATAATATTCATCTATATTATATACTTTTTTTAAATTTTGTCATATACTATAATTTAAATATAATTTTTAACTAAATTTATATATACAAGATTTATTGGAGGATCTCAAATGAAGCATTTAGATATACCTAATCTTGGGTATAGAAATATAAAAACTTCTTTAGCGGTATTAATTTGTTTATTATTAATGCCTAAGTCACTAAATGCACCAATTGCATCAATCATTTCTATGCAAAGTACTGTAGAGGATTCAGTAGAAATAGGCTTAAATAGATTGATTGGTACTTTCTTAGGTGGTCTACTTGGTGCCATTTTACTTATTTTTATCATTACTTTTAATTTACATTCCTTTTCCATAATTATAGCTTCATTAGGTGTTAGCCTAATAATATATATATGCATCTTAATTAAGAAACCTGCTGCCTGCACTATTGCTTCTATAGTTGTATTAATAATACTAATTGATCCTGATATTACTAACCCAATTAGTTATGCTTTTAGAAGAACCTTTGAAACTGTTGCAGGAGTAATTATTGCAATAGTAATTAATGCCCTTATAAATCCACCAAAAGATAAAAAGTGCGAATAAAAAGGCTATGATAAATAGAAACCTTCATTCTAAATTGTACATTAACTAAATTTCTCTTGTTGAATTCCTTAAGAATTCAACTTCATCTTCCTTTAAGTAAGGACTTAACTTTTCAAATACTGTTTTGTGGTAGTGGTTTAACCAATCTTTTTCTTCAAAAGTTAGTAAATCTACATCTACTCCATCTAAATCTATAGGGCAGTAGGAAATAGTTCTAAATTTATAAAATTCTCCTGATTCTTCTGAACTCATGTATTTTTCTACTATAAGAGTATTTTCAGTTCTTATTCCATGTTTTCCTTCTTTATAAACTCCTGGTTCATTTGTTATTACCATTCCTGGCTCTAATGCTGTAGCTGCAGCCTCTCCTGTTTGCCTAAATCCTTGTGGTCCTTCGTGTACATTTAAGAAGAAGCCAATTCCATGACCTGTTCCGCATTTATAATCTATACCATATTTCCATAATGGTCCTCTTGCTAAGGCGTCTAAATTCATACCTGTACTTCCCTTTAAGAACCTAGCTGAAGATAATCCAATATGGCTTTTTAGTACTAGAGTAAAATCTTTTCTTTCTTCTTCAGTAATTTCCCCTAAGATAAAAGTTCTTGTTATATCTGTAGTTCCATCTAGATATTGTGCTCCTGAATCTACAAGGAACATTCCTTCTGCCTTAAGTTCATAATCTGTTTCTTCTGTTGCAGAATAATGCATCATTGCTGCATGTTCTTTATAACCAGCAATAGTGTTAAAACTATCTCCCTTATAGTTTTCACCCTCTGCCCTTATTGAAGTTAGTTTTTCAGCGGCAGATACTTCGCTAATCTTTTCTTTTCCTACATTTTCTTTTAGCCACTTCATAAATCTTACCATAGCAACTCCATCTCTTACTTGAGATTTTTCCATACTTGCTATTTCAGTTTCATTTTTTATAGCCTTTAATTTTGATGTATAATTTAATTCATCTATAACTTTAACTTCTTTATTTATTGAAGAAAATACCTTTGCATTTAACTTATTTTTATCTAATAAAACTGTTCCTTTTATAGTTTTTACATGCTCTTCAATTTCATCATAGTTAAAAATACTTACCCCTTCAGAATTAAGTTTTGTTTTAACCTCTTCTGTAACCTTATCTAAATCTATATAAAGTTTTGCTTCATTTCTAGTTATTAAGGCATAGGATAGTGCTACTGGATTAAATAATACATCATTTCCTCTTATATTATAAAGCCAAGCTATATCATCTAAGGAAGATAAAATAAAGCTATCTGCTTCCTTCTTTATCATATTTTTTCTTACATCTTCTAATTTTTCTTTAGTAGATTTTCCGCAGAAAATTTCATCATGATTAAAAATCTTTTCCTTTGGCAGTTGTGGTCTATTAATCCAAACTTCCTCTAATAAGTCCTTATCCATAGCTATTTTAAATTTATTTCCATCTGCTATGTTTTTATAAGTTTCATATTGCTTAACTGATATTACTCTTCCATCAAAACCTAAAGTTTGATTTTCCTTAACATTCTCTTCAAGCCATTTTTCTATTGTTGGATAACCTGGAGTTGCCATCTTCATAAGTTCAATTCCACTGCCTGATAATTCATTAGCAGCTTGAATAAAGTATCTCCCATCAGTCCAAAGATAAGCCTTATCCCTTCCCACTAATAAGGTTCCTGCTGAACCTGTAAATCCTGATATAAATTCTCTTCCTTTAAAATAATCTGCCACATATTCGCTTTGATGTGAGTCACTGCTTGGAATTATATAACAATCTATTTTCTCTCTTTTCATTACTTGTCTAAGTTTTTCTAAGTTGCTCATTTTATTACTCCTCACCTTACCTTTTTAGTTATCATTATACCAATACTATTTTACATAATCTATAATCATTAATATAAAAATATTAAATAATATAAAAAATAATGGTGAAACTTAAAATAAAATATAAGTTCACCATTACTTTTTTATTATTATATCAATTTATATATACTAATGTTTAGCCTCTTCCACCTTTTTACCTAGTATTTGAATTCCTAAATATACTGCTAGTATTGCTATTGGAAGAACTATATACCACTTTAATCCAAAACCAGCAGGAATATATCCAAATATAATTGTTATTGCTGCTATGAATAATGAATACCACATTTGAGTATTAACATGATCAATATGGTTACATCCGGCTCCCATTGAGGAAAGAATTGTTGTATCTGATATTGGTGAACAGTGATCACCGAATATTGCACCAGTTAATACTGCACTTGTGCTAACAACTACATAGGCCATATCAGGCTTCATTGAATATGCAAGAGGTATTGCTAGAGGCATTAATATACCCATAGTTCCATATGCTGTTCCTGTTGCAAAGGAAATAACAGATCCTAAGATAAATATTAAACTTGGAAGTAGAAATTTTGGTAATGATCCTGAAAGTAGGGAAACTAAGTATTTTGCAGTCCCTAAATCTTTTATTACTGAACTTAAAGACCAAGCTAGTAATAATATTACTCCTGTTATAAGTAATGGCTTCATTCCATCTATCCATACGTCTATAGCTTCAGAAACTGTAAATATTTTTTTCACTACTCCCATAATTATAGATACTATACTTGATATTAAAGCTGACTGAAATAATGCCACTGAAGCATCTG
>JAAYOT010000344.1 GCA_012520205.1 Clostridiales bacterium | reverse complement strand
TGATACAACACTTTTAGTTTGATAAAGAAAGAAGAGATTATGAAATCAAATTTAATAATGACGTTAAGGAAGAATATAAATATATTAAAAGTAAATTGAAGTAATGTATAAAAGGGACCATAAAGGTAAAGTGGACCCTTTGTCAAGAACACAATAAAAAAAAGTTATGAAGCTAATAAAAGATGATTTCTATATTGTTTAGGAGTCATCTTTTTTAGATTCCATTGATACCTATAATTATTGTAATATTCAATATAATCATCAATAGCTCTAATCACTTCTTTAAGTGTATGATAGCACTTGAAATCAACCTCATCTTTCATATGTCCAAAAAAAGATTCTTGAGGTGCATTATCCCAACAGTTTCCACGGCGGGACATTGATTGTCCTAAATTATTTTCCTTTAATAATTTTTGAAATTTTGGACTAGTGTAATGTACACCTTGATCCGAATGAATAAATGCATCTTCATGTAAGTTATCTTTATGTTGAGCTATTAATTTATCTATAGTAGTTGTTGCAATATCAAGTTTTATCGAATCAGAAACGTGATAAGCAAGAATATCGTTGCTACTACCATCTTTGATGGTAGACAAATAAGCCATACGATTATTTCCATATGGTAAGTATGTAATATCAGTCAATAGTACTTTTCCTGGTATCCCTTGTTTAAAATTACGCTCTAATAAGTTTGGTACCACCCTATGTTCCTTCGTTGCTTTAGCCATTCGGCGGTACGGGTTAGCTTTTCTTATAGGGCATTTAATATCATATTTTTTCATAATGCGTTGAATTTTTTTTCTGCTATAAATTATTGAGAATTCGCCTTGTAAAACCATTTTAATTGAGCGAGAGCCCTTCTTATAACCTCTGTAGTTATATGCCATAAGAATATTATCTCTAGCTTCTAAATCTCTATCTTCCATTAATTTTTGATTACCTAATGTATTCAAATAATTATAATATCCCGAACGTGAAACATCTAAAATTTTACAAAAATACGAAACCATATTTTTAAAACCGTTATTAATAATAGTTTCATTTATTAATTTAAATATCTCCTTACTTCGTAGATTTATGCTGTTGTTTACCAGCCTCCTTTCTGTCACGTCTAATTTTTTTAACAGTTCTAACTGTTCCTCTAATAACTTAATTTTAGCTTCCTGTCTCAAAATAATATCGTCTTTAGTAACTTCCTTATCTGTAGGTCTTCCATTATTCTCTTTTCTAGTGTCTCTTAATCCTACAATACCATCATTATTATAAGCTCTTAGCCATCTAGCTGCCGCTTGCTCGTAACGTTTAATACCAAGTAAAGTTACATCAAAACCAGCTTCTTCAAAAATAATTCTTGGAAGCTTTCCTTTTAAATATTCTTCTATAAATAATCGCTTAAACTCGTCAGAGTAAGTTATAGATTTTTCGCTTACTTTAACTACATAGGGGTTTTGTTTCAATGATTCAATAGTTTCTTTGTTAAATGTTATTTTACTCATATTCCATTCCTCCAAGATACTAATATTATACATAAAAAAGCACCTATAAACGAGCCACTTTTTTTCAAAGTGTCCTGTCTATAGGTACCATTTTAGTGCGACAGCCCCTTTTGAATTAAAATCCCTCAAGAATTTTTTCCTTAACTGTGAACTGTGTAATCTGAACTGAATCTAGGCTGTTTCAAACTGACTATTATAAAGTTCAGCATAAAATCCACCCTTATCAAGTAATTCTTTGTGGTTTCCCTGTTCTATAACTTTACCATTATTCATTACAATTATTAAATCTGCTTCCTTAATTGTAGATAGCCTATGGGCAACTA
>JAAYOT010000058.1 GCA_012520205.1 Clostridiales bacterium | reverse complement strand
TTGTAACAAAAAGCTGATCATTTACATTTAAAGTTGGTACCATAGATTCTGAAGGTATTAATACCTTAAAGGTTAAGTATTTATTTATAAGAAAAGCTATTACTATTGCCAGCCCTATTGGAACTACCCAATCTGTAAAGAAGTTACCTTTATTTTTCTTATTTTTTCTTCTTCCATTATCTTCAATTTTCATTCCTTACATAACTCCTTCATCTTATTATTTATTATTCTGCCCTTATTTCAGTTTATTAACATTTATTATATAAGTTTTCCTCTTTTACTAAATATATCTCCTTCCTTAACTTTCCCCATTATATCCTTTTTATTTATTTCAATTAATTTATTATTAATTTCTAACTACAGCATTATTATCTTCCATTACATCAATTATATATTTTCCCTTAACTGCGAAATAAACCACCTCTATTCTCTAATTTTTTCTTACAACTTAGTATACCATATTTAATTTATTAATAAATAGTTTGTAGTAACAAAAAATGGGCAAATAGTCATCCATTTACCCATTTTCTAATTCAATATATTCTTATATTTCATTTGCTAAAAGTTCTTCAAAACTTTGTCTTTTTACTACTATCTTCGCTTCTCCATCCCTTACAAATACAACTGCAGGTCTTAAATTTTTATTATATCCGCTGGCCATAGAAAAACCATATGCTCCAGTAGATGTTACTGCTAATATATCTCCACTTTCAGCTTTTTGCAGGTGTACATCATTTATTAAAACATCACCAGACTCACAGCACTTTCCTACTACTGTTACTAAATCATCAAAGGGTTCATTAGCCTTATTAGCAATTATAGCTTCATATTCTGCACCATATAATGCTGGTCTTATATTATCTGTCATTCCTCCATCTACAGCTAGATATTTCCTAACATTAGGTATTTCCTTAATTGAACCTACTTTATATAAAGTAGTTCCTGCATTTGCAACTATGGATCTTCCCGGCTCAATAGTTAATATAGGCTTTTTTATTGATAATTCTTTACAAACCTTATTTACTCTATCTAGTATAATATCACAATAGTAATCTGCCTTCTTAGGATTATCTCCCTCTGAATAATAAACCCCAAAGCCTCCACCTAAATTTAATTCTTCAATTTCATGTCCTGTTTCTTGCTTTATTTCTTTTATGAACTTCAACATAATTTCAGCAGCATCACCAAAAGGTTCATTTTCAAATATTTGAGAACCTATATGGCAGTGTAATCCTACAAGTCTTAAATTAGAAAACTCTAAGGCATTTTTTACAGAATTCATTATGATATTATCAACTGGTGCAAAACCAAATTTAGAATCTATTTGACCAGTTTTAATATACTCATGAGTATGAGCCTCTATTCCTGGAGTTAGTCTTATATATATTTTTTGTATTTTGTCATGCTTTTCTGCAATTTCATTTATTTTTTTCATTTCCCACAAGTTGTCAACAATAAATCTTCCAACTCCAAGTTTAACCCCAAGTTCAATTTCTTCTTCTGTTTTATTATTTCCATGAAAATAAATTTTCTCCATGTCAAAGTTTGCTTTATAAGCTGTATAAAGTTCTCCACCTGATACAACGTCTAAGCAAAGCCCTTCTCTAGCTATAAGCCTACACATTTCTAAGGTTAAAAAGGCTTTTCCAGCATAGGCTACTCTATTATTTTCTTCTTTTACTTTAAAAGCCTTATAGTATTCCCTACATTTATCGATTATTAACTTTTCATCCATAACATATAGTGGTGTTCCAAAAGTTTCAGCTAAATACTTAGCTTCTAATCCACCAATTTTAAGGTTATTTCCTTCAATTTTGCTTGTCCCAAATAATTTCATAACTAAACTCTCCCCAATTTTATTCTTTTTCGACTATTGCTTATTGCATAATTACATATTATTTATTACTTATTAATATTGTTCCCTATATTTGTCCATTAAATCTCCCATTACATCTCCTGATGGAGGTGGAGTATAGGTTATTGCATTTGCCCCTGCTTCAATTGTTCTTTTTATACTTTCTTCTGTTGGGCCCCCTGTTGCTATTATAGGAAAGGTTGGAAATTCTTCTCTTATCCTTCTTACTATGTTAGGAGTATTTTTTCCTCCTGAAACATTAAATATAGTAGTACCAGCCTGTATTCTTTCTTTTATATTTTCACATTCTGAAATCACTGTAACTATTACTGGAATATCTATGGTCTCCCTTATTTTTCTAACTATATCATTTGATGTTGGTGCATTAACTACTACCCCCATGGCACCCTTAAATTCAGCATCTAAAGCCAAATTCACAACTCTTTTTCCTTGAGTAATTCCACCACCTACACCACAAAATATAGGCACATCAGCAGCTAATAAAAGTGCTTGTGTTATAAGAGGCTGAGGTGTAAAAGGATATACTGCTATAATAGCATCAGCATTTGTATTTCTTATTACTGCCACATCTGTAGTAAAAAGTAATGATTTTATCCTTTTACCAAATATTTTTATTCCACTACAATCTCTTATACAAGAAGGCACTTCAATTACATGACTTCTTAGGATTCCCTTTATCTCTGGTACTATTTTTGGTCTTTTTACCTCCATTCTTAACCCTCCTATTTCTATATATAAAATTAAACTCGTATATCCATTAATAAGTTAAATAATTATTCTATTAAATTTTTCATAGTTTTAATATAATTATACTATACTATTAATAAACTCTTCAATATTTATAAGATTATCTAATTTTATAAAAATAATTTTAATTTATCAATACTATTTACAATAATTTAAATTATAAAATTTCATGGATTTACTACTAATTTTTGAGAGGTGATTATTATTAAAAAATATACGCTTTATTCACCCTATAGAGTATTATTAGTTATTTACTTATTCTTTATCCTAATTGCTTTTTTGTTAGACTCTCCAGAGAATATTTATTTAGGCTTAATGGCAATAATTAAAAGTCCAGATATCTTAGTTACAGACTATGTTGAGCTTGGAGGTATAAGCGCATCATTAATTAACGCCTCTTTAACTAGCATTTTATCAATAGTACTTTTGGTTATTCAAAAAATTAAACCTAATGGTTCTACTATAATGTCTCTTTGGCTTATGACAGGTTTCTCATTCTTTGGTAAGAATATATTTAATATTTGGCCTATCATTATAGGGGTATATCTTTATTCAAAATACCAAAAAGAGCCTTTTATTAATTATTCTTTAGTTGCATTATTATCAACAACCTTGTCACCAGCAGTTAGTCAGCTAATATATACAAATAAATTTTCAACCTTTGGAGGAATCCTGCTAGGCTATTCTTTAGGAATTATTATAGGTTTTATTATAGCCCCAATATCTTCTCATTGCTTAAAGTCACATAATGGGTATAATCTTTACAATGTAGGTTTTTCAGGAGGACTGCTTGCAACAATAGTGATGTCTGTTTTTAGAGCCTTCGGAATTGATTTTGGAAATAGACTTCTTTGGAATACTAAACATAATTTCACTTTTTCCCTTATTATAATAGGAATATGTTTATATTTAATAGGAGTTGGATTATATCACAATAATAAGCCAAAAGAATCTCTTTTAAAATTATTTAAAGAACCAGGTAGATTAATTAGTGATTTTTATCTCCTTTATGGGGGAAATTCCTACATAAATATGGGTATTCTTGGTCTATTATCTACTGGTATTGTCTTAATATTAAACTCAAACTTGAATGGTCCAACTATTTCTGGTATATTTACTATAATTGGCTTTGGTGCATTTGGAAAGCACATATTAAATGTTCTACCAATTTTATCAGGAGCAATTTTAGCTGCTATTATAGACGTGGATCCAATAAACTCACCTTCTTTAATAATAGCTATTTTATTTTCAACAGCTCTTTCACCAATAGCGGGAAAATATGGATGGAAGCTTGGAGTATTAACAGGATTTCTACATGTTTGTACAGTAACTAATATAAGCTATCTTCACGGTGGCATGAACCTTTATAATAACGGCCTTGCAGCTGGAATTGTAGCAATGGTTTTAATACCTATAATATCCATCTTTCAAAAGGAGATATAATCAATGAAATTTTTATTTGAAAAAAATATTAAAATTGCAAATGAATTAATGTTTTATCTACATAAACGGGGAGCAGATGATATTAATTTAAATATGAAAAAAGAAAAGGATCATTGCATATTTATAGCCTGGGGAAAAATTAAAGATATTAGGGAAGAAGAATTAACAGAGCTAATTAATATCCTAAATACCGAAAGACAACATGAAATTGAAGAATACTATTGGAATCTATTAAGTGAATCGGAAGAAGATAGCGAACTTGCTATTGTAGGTATGATGATAGACCAAGCAGAAGTTGAATATAAAGATGATATTTTAAAAATAAAATTACTTAGAAAGAATTAATAATAAAGTGCAGAGCACTTTATTTTTTTCTTTCTATTATCTTTTTAACAACTCTTAATCCAATTACATCTTCTTTCATTTCATCTAAGGCATTAGCTAGCTTACTCCATCCCATAAATTCAACTTCTTCTGATTTTTTTATTTCTCCTGAAGCATAGTCAGCCATAAAGGTTATCATTAATATTTCCTTATCCTTAACGTAATCTGACCCTAAATATGTAATATTTTTTATTTCTATTCCCGATTCTTCTCTTACCTCTCTTGCAACGGCTGCTTCTGCTGTTTCATTATTATCTACATAGCCTGTTAATAACACTTTTGAATTTTTATATATATAACTTTGTTTCAATAATAATATTTCATCATCTTTTATTACTGCAACCATTATACATGGTTTAGGAGTATCAAAAAACATAAGATCATCTTTAGGACAGTAAGGAACTCCTCCTTCATCCCAGCTATATCTTTCTTCTAATTTTCTACCACATAAGGGACAAAATTTATATTTCATACTACACCTCTTTATACATTTAACAATTAACAGTTAACAATTAATTATTAACAATTTACGGCTAATAATTAACAATTCTTATCTATAATTATAATATTACACTAATGGAATCCTTAATTTCAATTCCATCCTCATAAACCTTGCAGTTGTAAGCTAATATATCCACTGAATTTTCCTTTGCTAATTTTAGGGCTTCAGCAAATTTTTTGTCAGTCACATCATTAGGAGAAAATGTTTTTGCATCTTCTAATTGAATCAAAAATAAAATTCCAGCCCCATGGCCTTGATTTTTAGCTTCTATAAGTTCCATTATATGTTTTGTTCCTCTTTCTGTAGGGGCATCTGGAAATCGGCAATGTCCATTTTCTTCTAAAGTTACACCCTTTACCTCTAAATAATATATTTCTTTTTCATCCTCTGTTGATAACTTAAAATCAAATCTACTTTTTCCAAAGGTTTTTTCCTTATTGATTTTAGTGTACTTTTTCAAGGGCTCAATCTTTCCATTAATCAATGCTTCATTAACAACTTTATTTGGTACTTGAGAATCTATGTTTATTAACATATCCCCCTTTATTGCTGCAATTAGGTCATATTTAGTTTTCCTTGTAGGATTAAGTTCCTCTCTTAAAAAAATCTTTGTCCCTTCCTTTAATATCTCTCTACATCTCCCTGTATTAGGTACATGAACTACAATTTCCTCATTATTTAATTCCACCAAAGCATTAAATCTATTAGGACGGTTTATAAATCTTCCCTCATAAATATTTTTATTATATTTCATAAAACTCTCCTTATCTTTCCACAAAATTTCAACAATTTTCTAAAATATTTTTATTCATACCTTCCAATATAACCAGACTTATCCACAGCTTATATTTATAAAAAGCTGATTTTTAAAGGATTTTTTAGTTAAATTACCAATTTATCCACAGTATTTATCCACATTTTGTACAAACTGTTCATAACTTTCTTATTACTAAATTTAATATGATTTTTACATTTTACATTATACTACATAATTCATTATTGTTCTTAAAAAAACATTATATTGTTACAAACATCCATTCCTCCCACATATCTTGTGTCAAGGTTTTTTTTGAACTTATCAACAGATTTTGGTGATTGTCCACATTTTGTGGATAACTTTTAACAGTTTCAACAGTAATTACTAAAGATTTAACAATTCATAGTTGAGTAGTTAATTAAGAAAAAGAAAACTGCCTACGACCAATATCTTAATGATATTGTCGCAGACAGTCCTTTTATTTAATAGTTTTCTGTAAATACTTCAAAGTATGATTGTGGATGTAAGCATGCTGGACATGATTTTGGTGCTTCTTCTCCCTCATAAATATATCCACAGTTTAGACATTTCCATAAAACAGTTTCGTCTTTCTTAAATACTGTTCCTTCTTCTAAATTTTTAAGAAGTTTATTGTATCTTCTTTCATGTCTATTTTCAACTTCTGCTATTCTTTCATAAGCTGTTGCAATTTCTGGGAACCCTTCTTCTCTTGCTATTCTAGCAAATTCAGGATAGTCATGTGCCCATTCTTCATGCTCTCCAGCTGCTGCTGCTCTTAAATTTTCTGCTGTATTGTCAGCATAGTATGCTACTGGATAAGCTGCATTGATTTCTATTGGTTCTCCTTGGAAGTCATTTACTAAAAATTTATAAAATCTCTTAGCATGTTCTCTTTCTTGCTCAGCTGTTTCTAAAAATATGTTTGCTATTTGTAAGTATCCTTCTTTTTTAGCTACACTAGCATAATAAGTATATCTAGTTCTAGCTTGAGATTCCCCCGCGAAGGATTTCATTAAATTTTCTGCAGTTTTAGTTCCCTTTAAACTCTTCATATAAACACTCCTTAATTATATATTTGTTATATTTTCCACCTATTTTCATTCTACAATATTTTTACAAATTATCAAAGAGCATCTATCATTAATTTTCTATTAATCTTTTAAGTTTTTCTTTAAAACAGCTAGAACTATCATTCCTACTATTGATCCTATTAAAAGAGCCATAAAATATCCAAAAGGATTGCTTATAACTGGAAGAACAAATATTCCACCATGAGGTGCCCTAAGAGAACATCCAAAAGCCATTGATAAAGCCCCTGCTACTGATGAACCTATTATACAAGCTGGTATTACTCTTAGTGGGTCTGCTGCCGCAAATGGTATTGCTCCCTCTGTTATAAAGGATAAGCCCATAATATAATTTGTAAGACCTGATTGTCTTTCCCTCTCTGTGAATTTCTTCTTAAAGAAAGTTGTACATAAAGCTATTGCTATAGGTGGAACCATTCCTCCTATCATTACTGCCGCCATAATTTCAAATTGGCCACTAGCTAAAGATGCTGTTCCGAATACATAAGCTGCCTTATTTAATGGACCTCCCATATCAAAGGCCATCATTCCACCTAAAACTGCACCAAGTAATATTTTACTTCCCTCACCCATATTATTTAATGCATCTGAAATTGCTGTATTTAATGCAGATACTGGAGGGTTGATTACAAATACTATTATTACTCCAATTAAAAGTATTCCAAGTAAAGGATAAATTAATACTGGTTTTAAACCTTCTAAACTATTAGGAAGATTCGCAAATAATTTCTTTATGCCTAGAACTAAATAACCAGCTATAAAACCTGCTAGTAAGGCACCTAAGAAACCTGATCCACCTTGGTTAGCCAGCATACCACCAACAAAACCTACTGCTAAGGCTGGTCTATCTGCAATACTCATAGCTATATAACCTGCTAAAATAGGAAGCATAAATCCAAAGGCAGTTCCTCCAACATTTTTAAAGAAAGCTGCTAAAGGAGTATTAGAACCAAAGTTTGCTGGATCAATACTGTAATCATCAAATAAAAAGGCTAAGGCTATTAATATTCCACCACCAATAACGAAAGGTAGCATATGAGATACACCATTCATTAAATGTTTATATATTTCTCTGCCTATTCCTTCTTTTTCTTCCTCATACTCAGATTTTATTGCCCTTGATTCTGAATGAACATAGACTGGAGCCTCTCCAGCTTTTGCTCTTTTTAATAGTTCTTCAGCTTTGTGGATTCCATTAGCAACCTTAGTTTGGATTACTTTTTTTCCATCAAATCTTCCCATGTCAACTTTTTTATCAGCAGCAACTATAATACAATCTGCCTTTTCAATTTCTTCTCTAGTTAAAACATTCTTAGCTCCACCTGAACCATTTGTTTCTACCTTGATTGAAATTCCCATTTCCTTTGCCTTATTTTCTAAACTTTCAGCTGCCATATAGGTGTGAGCTATTCCTGTTGGACAAGCTGTTACTGCTAAAACTTTATAAGATTGGTTTTTGCTATTACTTTCCTTGCTTAATTTTGCTTCTTCAAATTCATCTATAATGCTTATAAGTTCTTCTGGAGTTTTTGAATTTAGTAATCTCTCTTTAAAATTTGCATCCATTAACATTTGTGATAGTCTTGCTAAAAGTTCTAAGTGAGCATTAGCCTCTCCTTCTGGAGCTGCAATCATAAAAAATAACTCAGCAGGATTTCCATCTAAAGATTCATATTCTACTCCATCCTTAACTACCATTGCTGCAAGGGTAACCTTCTTAACTTCTGAACTTTTACCATGAGGAATAGCAATTCCTTCTCCTATACCCGTTGTACTTAGCTTTTCTCTTTCTAAAACAGCCTTTCTAAGACCATCCTTATTTTTTATATTTCCTGATAAATAGGCTAAATCTACTAACTTATTTATTGCCTCTTCTTTTGAATTTATATTAGGATTTATTTCTATTGATTTTTTGTTTAATAAATCAGAAATTTTCATTTATACTCCTCCTATACATTATTTATTTCATTCAATAACCTCTCTACTTTTTCTTTTGTAGCTAAGCCCTCTGAAAAAGCACTTGCACTTCCTGTTGCTACCCCCATTTTGAATCCCTCTTTTAAATTCTTGTTTTTTAAATATCCTGCTATAAATCCTCCAACCATTGAATCCCCAGCTCCTACTGAATTTATTACTTTTCCAGTTGGTGCCTTAGAATTTATTACTTCATCATTTTCATTTATAAATATTGCCCCATCTCCAGCTCTTGAAATTAGCACATTCCTTGCCCCAAGTCTTCTCAGTTCCTTACCATACTTAATAATATCCTCTTCACTCTTAACATCAGCATTAAATAATTCTGCCAATTCATTATGATTTGGTTTTATTAGAAATGGCTTATATTTTAAAACATTTAATAATAAGTCCCCTGTAGCATCAACAATACATTTTATTTTCTTACCGCTAAGCCTCTCTAGTATTATTTCATAAATATTTTCTGGCAGGGTATTAGGAATGCTGCCAGCTAAAACTAAAATATCATCTTCATCTAATAAATCTAGTTTTTTATATAACTCTTCTAAATCTTCATTAGTTATATCAGGTCCCTGGCCATTTATTTCAGATTCCACCTCAGATTTAAGCTTTATATTTATCCTAGATAAGCCTTTATCAAGCTTTATAAAATCAGTTATACAGCCTGACTTTTTTACTCGTCTCTCTATTTCTTCTCCTGTAAATCCTGCTATAAATCCTAATGCTACACTGCTGACTCCTAAGTTTTTTAGAACTATTGAAACATTAATCCCTTTTCCACCTGCATACACTTCTTCATAGGAAGTTCTATTTACCTCTCCTAATTTAAAATCCTCAACCCTCACTATATAATCTAAAGCCGGATTAAAAGTTATCGTATAAATCATTGTTAAACCTCCAGTATTTTCGTCTTATCATAATATTTATTATTACCTAGTTTTGTTGTTATTATTGTTGCTTCATCTATTTCTCCAAAGGTTGCACAACTTATTTCATCAAATTTACTTTTATCTGCAAGTATATAAGGAGTTCTGCTTCTGTTTAAGGCTTCTTCTTTAACTAAAGCTTCATTTATATCTGGGGTTGTGTATCCCCTATAATCAGAAATTCCATTAGTTCCAAAAAAACCTTTTGTAAAGTTATATCTTTTTAAAGCTTTTATTGCTTCAACTCCTACAATTGCTTCCGTAGATTCCTTTATTTCACCCCCTAATATAAATGTTTTAAATCCCTTTGATATTAATTTTTTTGCTACCATTAGTCCATTTGTAACATATACTGCATTTTTTTCCTTAAGAAAATCAATCATTATGCTGGTTGTTGTACCTGAATCGATATAAACAAAATCATTTGCTTCTATTAGGCTTGCAGCATATTCCCCTATTAATCGCTTTTCTTCAATATTAAGGGTTTCTCTTATGAACACAAAATCATCCTTTGTATTGAATTCTTTTTCTAATAATGTAGCTCCTCCGTGAACCTTCCTTAGTTTTCCTTCTTTATTTAAAAAATTTAAGTCTCTTCTTATAGTTGATTCTGATGTTTCCAACATTTCAACAAGTTCATTAACATAGACAACTGAATCTATTTTCAGTTTTTCTAGTATAAGTTTATGTCTTTCTTCTGTTAGCATCAATATCACTCCCAACTATATAATACAACTTTCGGTAAAGGATTTCAAGCACTTTCATTCAAAAAAATGCACTTTCATTCAAAATATTTCATTTTCATTCAGCTGAATATAATAAAATGACCGTTTCACAATAAAAACGAAAGCTTTTATTCATGAAACGGGCTTCTATGTAATTAATGGCAAAATATATTTTTTATTTTACATATTCAAAACCAACATTATTACTTTCTAATTGAAATAATTGTTTTTTATCTTTATAGAAAGTAAACTTTGCTCTGCAGGATATATTTTCATATATTGTTCTAATCATTTCTCCACCATTAGGTGCTAATAATTTTTGTGGAGAATTTTCCTGTATTTCTATATTTAATTTGTATTTTCCTTTTCTTATAATTAACCCTTTTTCACTATAGTCTATTATCTTCACTCCATTATAGGTAGCCATTCTATACTCTTTTCCCTTATAATATACTACTGCTATACACCCCTTAAACTCAAATCCTAGGAAGGGTATATCTGCTATTGAAACAGTAATACTAGTTTTTTGCTTTTTAAAATCATTACCTTGAATCCATATATAGGATTTTGGAAAGGATCTTCCCCAGTCTTTTTCAATATAACCAATTCCATCTTTTATTATTAGTTCCTTATAATTAATACTTAACCTTCCACTTACCTTATGATGCAAGCTTATTATTCCATGATTGCATTCCATAAAGGGAAAAATAGAAAAGGGACCCATTATATTATATTTAATAGGTGTAATATCACTATAATTTAAACAACCCTTAATTATAATTTCACTACTTAGTATATTTAAAATAGCTCCCTTTTTAGAAAATATATTATCTTTTATTTTAATAATTGATTTATCATCATTTATTTGAAAATCTTTATAATCATATGTTACATAGTAAGAATTTTTATCAGTTATAATTTGAATAAAGGCATATTTAGAGCCATCTTTATCTATATTAACTCCTGGAATAAATGCAATATTAAAATTATTATACTGATGTTTAAAATACCATCCTTCAAAGAATCTTTTCTTTTTGCAATAGGTATTTTTAGTCCTCATATTTTA
>JAAYOT010000057.1 GCA_012520205.1 Clostridiales bacterium | reverse complement strand
TTTTCAGTTTTCATTTTTCAGTTTTTAATTTTCAGTTGATGAAATAATTCAGTTTCAATAAAAATTTTCCTTCATTCAACATTGCTACTAATTTCTAACTAATAAAAGTATAATTGATATTATGCTAAAAGCTAAGCTTACTGCATTTATGTATATTACAATTTGTTTTGGTGAAAATCCCTTTGCCTGTAATCTATAATGAATCTGGCTTCTATCCGCTTGATAAACGGGTTTCCCATCAATAAATCTTTTTATTACTACAAATATATTATCAAATATTGGTACCGCCAAAGCTAATATTGGTATAAAAATACTCATTAAAGTAGCTTGTTTAAATGCTCCATCTAAGGCAATTATACTTAGAATAAATCCAAGAAAATTTGCCCCTGAATCCCCCATAAATACCTTGGCTGGATACTTATTATAAATTAGAAAGCCTAAAGTTATAGCTACTACTATTAGGGAAACTAATATTGATTCCTCTTGATTTAATATTATTGCAGCTCCCAAAAAGGTTATAGAGGATATACAAGACAGTCCCCCTGCTAAACCATCCATTCCATCACACCAATTAATGACAGTAGTAACACCAAATATCCAGGTTATTGTTAATAATAATTGTATAATTGGGGATAATTCAATATATATTCCTGTTAATGGATTTGTGAATCCTCTAAATATTATTCCTGTTTTATAAATTATAAAAGCAGAGAGAAGTTGAATTAACAACCTTGGATATACAGGGAACTCCTTACCCTTTGTTTTATAAAAATCATCTACTAAACCAATACCTATTATTAATGTTGCTGCTAAAAATATAGACATCTTAGCAGGAACTCCTGAATAATCATAAAATATAAAATAAGTAATGAAAAAAGCTATATACATAGCTAATCCCCCTGAAAGAGGAGTTTCTTTACTATGTTTCTTTCTCTTGGTAGGCTTATCTGTAAAACTTACTTTAAAAGCTAATTTAATCAAAACTGGAGTTAATAAATATACTATTGAAAATGCTAGTATAAACGCTAAAACATATTGCATATTTTTCTCCTTAAATAAAAATATTATACTATTCGAAGCTTGTTCCCACACTCCTTCCAGAAAGATTCCTCTGTAAGTTTAGATTAATAAAACAAGCTTCAAAATTTTTCTTCTGTCAAATAATTCATTTATTTATTATACTATTATTATAATAAATTATCAATTAACAAAGGTTACATTATTATTAACAAAGGAGTTATTTATATAAGTATTTTAACATTTCTCTTCACGGGTATTGGCCTGTCTATGGATGCCTTTGCAATATCACTAACTAAGGGATTTTGTATAAGAAAAGATGCCCTAGCTGTTGGAATTAGCTTTGCCTTTTTAAGTGTAAATATAGTAAAAGCATCACTAGTAATATCAATTACTACTTTTATTATCTGCTTCTTTGGAGTTTACTTTGGTAAACTAATAGGTAAGTATATACAAAAGTATTCAGAAATACTAGGCGGACTTATTCTAATTGGAATTGGTATTAAAATTTTGATAGAACACCTGATAAGCAATTCATAATTCAAAATGCAAAGTGCAAAATTGAGGTTGATTTTCAGATAGGCTGAAAATCTTAAAAAGAACACCCCCCCACTGTAAACAGAGGGGTTTTTATTTTTATAATTCAGCAAGGCTTAATTATTTCCGAAATTGTAAATTTTGAATTTTGAATTTAAAACTTTAGCCTAGCTAAAGTTTTATAGTTTTGCTGCTTCTATTCATTATATCTATTATTTGATACATATTTCCTATTTCCCCAACCTTAATTTTATCTTTAATGTTATAGAAGTCTAGACATAAGCCGCAGCTAAATATATTAACACCTTTCTCTTTCATAGCTTGTAGACTTTCTAAAACATCTGATCCTTCGCAAGTTAGTTTAACTCCGCTGTTTATAAACATTAGATTTTGGGGTAAAACTTCTGATTCTGCTAGAGAATTTATATATGCCTTCATTAGAATTTCTCCTAGTTTATCATCTCCATTACCCAATAGGTTTGAAGCTATTAAAATAGAAAGTTCTCCATTCTCATTTACTTGCTTAACTGATTTCTCTTCAGTTGTAGTTTCACTTATTTCTCCTCTAGATAAGGTTATATTATAAAGGCCCTCCTCTTCTATATAGCTACTAGCTAAGTTTAATCCCTTTGCCAGCCTTAAAACATTGTTTTTTGCCACTTCATTATCCACTATTACCAAGGCTTCCTTCGAATCCTCTAAATCAAAAAACTTCTTCGTATTAATAACTGGCATTGGACATTGCAGTCCCTTACAATCTATTATTTTCATAAAACACACTCCTAATATTATATAGTATCTATGTAATTTTAAGTTCACAGGGCATAGTTGCGGAAATAATTCAGCAAGCTGAATTAATAAAATTAATTGATAAGCTCTGAAAGAGCATATCAAAAATCTAAATTTTAGAAACTACGCAGTAGTTTCATCCTCAACTGTGAACCGTGAACTGTGCACTGTGAACTGATAAAAGTGCTTCGCACTTTTTTACAAGTATTCACTTGTAATTATAAGTCCTCCATGGCTGTATTTTGCAATTTCTTTCTTTGTTAATTTTTCTCCTGCTAGGATTCTAGGTAAGAATACATCGAAGGTTGTGGATTTTGAGAAAATAACTCCTCCTGGTAGTCCTAAAACGGGAATTTCTTCTTTGTAGGAGACTAAGAACATTGCTCCAGGAAAGATTGGGGTTCCATAGGAGATAATTTCTCCTGCCACTTCCTTAATTGCCTTAGGGGTAACATCGTCTGCATCAACAGACATTCCTCCTGTACAAAGGATAAGCTCTGCCCCCTTATTTATCCACTCTTTAATAGCCTCTTGAATTTTATCTTTATCATCAGGTAAAATGCTTTGTCCTATTATTTCGCAATTATATTTTTCTACCTTTTTACTAATTGCAGCTCTTGATGCATCTTTGATTCTTCCGTAAAAAACTTCGTTACCTGTAGTTACAATAGCAATTTTTTTTGCTTTTATTGGAACTACTTTAATTATTTTTTCCTTTAGTAAGTTTTTTGCCTCAATTAATTTTTCCTTCTTTATAGCTAGAGGAATAACCTTTGTTGCTGCTATTTTATCCCCCTTTTTTACTACAGTATTATTTCTTATTGTAGATAAAATTACTTCTTCTATAGAATTTAGTTCAATTAGTTTATCTACATCTATTTTCAATAATCCATCTATGTCAGCAAATATTTCTATCTTTCCTTCTTTTGCTTCTGCTGCTACAGTTCCTTCCCCTGCTGACATATTAAAGAGTTCTTCTGCGGCCTCATTTTCATGTAGAAGATTCTCATTATCATCCCAAATGTAAATATGATCCTTCCCTAGGGAAAGTAGTTCTTCTATATCCTCTTCTCTAATTACATGGCCCTTTCTAAAAGCAGCCCCCTTAAATTCTCCAGGTACTATTTTAGTTATATCATGGCAAAGTGTAACTCCTATAGCATCTCTAACATTAATTATCTTCATATTATCAATCCTTTACTATCTTTAAAACTTTACTTTTTTATAAATTTTTCTTATCCTTCATATATAATACGGCTTCTAATACCCCACCGCCTATATTCCTAGCCTTATCTGATATTGTTGTATAATTTTCAACTTCCTTTAATCTAGGGTCTATATCTGCTATTTTTAAGCCTTTATCTACTTCTGTTCCTTCTTTAATTAATCCCCTTAAAAGTCCATCAATTGGAGCAAGGATTTCTGATTCTCCTACTTTGGCAATTACATCTCCTATCTTTACTATGTCTCCAATAGCAGCTATATTTTTAATTTTTCCTTCTACATTGCTATAAACCACTCTTTCCTTTGAAAAACCAGAAATATTTCCTGGAACTCCTGTATTCTCCTGTGCATAGCCTTCAAAAATAAGTCTTGCTAAATTATGTCCCCTCATAGTTTCTATTACAACATCAACATCCTCACCAGCCTTAAAACCCGGTCCAAGAGCTACAGTAATTGCTGCCATATCTTTATTTGTTCCCATATTTTTTTTAGCAAGAATTGCATCAACTACTGCAAGAGGTTTTATCACTTCAATATATTTTCCCCTAGGGTCTACAATAACTGGAATAATCCTTTCTTTAAAAGCTTTTTTTATCTCTTCTAAATTATTTACTAACCTAGCCTTTATTCCCTCTACATCTGTTTCTTTACTGTAAACTGCTTCACAAAAGGAAACATTTCTTCTTATTGCGGTAGGTTTATCTATTTCCAAAACTAAAACATTAAAACCACTTCTATACAATTTTTGTATAGCCCCAGAAGCGATGTCTCCCCCTCCTCTTACAATAATAGTTTCTCTATCCATAAGATCTTCTCTCCTCCAGTTTTTAAAAATATTAAAATATTGATTTTAAATTTCATTTTTCTTAAAATCTGTTTATCCATTATCCTTAGCTCATTACTTATTACTTATTACCTATTAACTGCCGAACTATATCCTAATAACTCAACACTCAACACTAAAACAGAACTCTGTCTTATTATCTATTCCCTGTTAGTTGTTAAACAAATCAATATAATTGTAATTTTTATTCTTCAGGCTTCCATAAATAACTTTATCCAACAACTTAATTTCTGCATTATTTTCCTTGATTTTTTCTAGCAATAACTCTAAGTTCTCTGAGTCCTTTTCACTTTCAACCTTATTTAAGTATAGTATTTTTTTACCCCTAGAATTTTTAAACAAACCTTCTTGGCTAAATATAACTTTTATTAGATGGTCTGTTATAATTGTATCTCCTTCTAGCCCCTTAATTAGCTTAGTGAATTCTTCTATTCTATGAATTATTCTATCATCAATTTTTTTACCTATAACTTCTAAACTCATAACTCCAAGGGTTATTTCTGTTTCATCATAGATAACTGGCTCATTATTATTCCATCCCTTTAGGGGCTTGCATTTAGAGCCATCTGCTTCAAGGATAATATAATCAAAGCTCTTAACAGCATCTTCTATTTCTTTCTGTGAAATAGCTGTTAATTTTTCATTTTCAATCTTACTTCCACCATAAACATAAATTCCCTTTGATTTTTGATTTATTATATTTTTAAATTTTTCTTTTCCAATTACTAAAAAGTCTGCCTCTTCACTTTTAGGACAAAATATTTTTGTAGTAGTTGAAAGTAAAACTCTATTATCTCTTCTAAGTTCTTTTCCTAAAGTATACATAAAGGTGGTTTTTCCACCAGAGCCTACTATGGAAACTAGTGAATGTTTTTTTATTCCTAATATTTTACTTAATCTCATTTTATTCACCATTTAAAATAAAGATTTATAGCTAATTATATTATATTTATATAATTATTCTTAGCATCTTTTTTTAAGACCCTACCTACTATTTTTGCCTTAATTTCACTTCTTTTATTAATATTATCTAAAAGTTTATGGGCTTTTGACTCTTCTACTGAAATTAAAAGTCCCCCTGAAGTTTGTGGATCAAAAAGTGAAAGTTTTACTTCCTCAGTTATGCCTTCACTAAAATTAACATACTTCTCAAAATATTTTTCATTGCTATAAGCTCCACTAGGAAGACAGTAATCTTTAACTAAATCCATTACTTTATTCATAAAAGGAATCTTTTTACTATCTATCTCTATAGTTACATTGCTTCCACTTGCCATTTCATAAGTATGGCCTATAAGACCAAAGCCTGTAATATCTGTACAAGAGTTAACTCCTATCCTTTGCATTTCTTCTGATGCTATCTTATTTAAGGTTGACATAACAATAGCTGCTTCCCTGTTGAATTCTTCATCTGTAATAAATTCAATTTTTAATGCAGTTGTTAAAACTCCTGAACCTATTGGCTTGGTTAATATAAGAAGATCTCCTTCCTTTGCTCCTGAATTAGTTATTACATTTTTCGGATCTACTATACCTGTAACAGATAGTCCATATTTTATTTCATCATCAGAAATTGTATGCCCCCCAGCTATTGTTGCTCCTGCTTCTTTTATTTTTTCTGCTCCACCTTTTAGTATTTCTGCTAAAATAGCAGAATCTACATTAGCTGAGAAACAAGCTAAATTTAAGGCAGTTAGAGGTTTTCCTCCCATAGCATAAACATCACTTAATGCATTTGCAGCTGCTATTTTTCCAAAAGTTAATGGATCATTGGCAACTGGCGTGAAAAAATCTACTGTTTGTACCAATGCTAATTCTTCACTTAATTTATAAACTCCAGCATCATCAGATTTATCAAATCCAACTATTAAGTTAGGGTCCCTTTCTTCTGCTTTAACTTCTATATGTTCTAAAACCTTTGCTAAACTTTCTGGAGTAAACTTCCCGGCACATCCACATCTTGCAGATAACTTTGTAAGCTTGATTTTATCTTCTGCCATTAAAACACCCCATTTATTCCTAATCTAATAAGTAAATTATAACATTATTAATCAAGAATTCTATGATTTTTCTATACTCTCACTATTATTTAATTCTGTCATTTCATTTTCAAGATTTAAATTTACAAACATTAATTCCACATTTAATTCCCTTAATATTTTAAGAATATCTATATTAATTTCTTGTTTAAGCTTTTCGAATTTGTTATAATTCATTTCTGTTGTATAAAAAAAAATGAATATTCCATATCCATACAATGAAAACTCATTAAAACTAACTATTATCATATCTTTCTTTATTTTATCTTTTAAATTTAAATATTCTTCAATTTTATTTATAGCCTTTCCTATATTTTCAATTTCTATATCTGGTTTTATTATAAACTTAAAACTTACCTTCATTACTTCTCTTTGTGAATAATTAAATATATTGTTATTTGCCATCTTTGAATTAGGTACTGTTGCTATAGCCTTTGAAAAAGTTCTAATTTTTGTACTTCTAAAGGTGATCTCTTCAACTACTCCCTCAACCTCTTCTGTCTTAATCCAATCTCCTATTGCAAAGGGTCTATCTAATACAATAATTACTCCACCAAAAAGATTTGAAAAGGTGTCTTGGGCCATTAATGCAAAGGCAACACCACTTATTCCAAGACCTGTAATAAAACCTGAAAACCCAAATTCCTTTGCTATGCAGCTAACACCTACTATAATTATTATAAGTCTTACTATTATTGATAAAAAGGGGAATGCAATTGTATTACTTGCATTATTCTTCCCCATATTTTTATATAATAGGGAATTTTCTAAGGTTAGGTTGTATAAAAAGGTGCATACAACTATGACTATTATCATTTTTCCAAGTCTATCTAGGGAAACCTTGGCAATATCTATCTTGTCGTATTCTATTATGTGTAGTGAAATATGAGCTGCCTTTAATATAATAAATAGCTTTAAAGGCTTTTCTAAAGCTTTTACTAAGCTGTCATCAGCAAAGTTTTTTGTTTTTTCTACAAATTTATTTATATATTTGAAAATGCTTGTAATAATATATTTATTAGTCATTGAAGCTAAGAAAATTATAATTACTGATAGTATATGACGACTTATGCTAACTTTTGATATTTGTATAAATATTCTTTCTAATTCTTCCATAAGACACCACGCTTTCGATTAACAATTAACATTTTTAGATTTCTTCAAAAATCTCTAACTTTTATTTTTGCAGTCTATTTTATTTTTTCTCTTTTACTACTTATTATTCAGTTCAAATTTATATAGGGCCTGTTTATTTATTTTACAAAAAAATAGGGATAGCATTGCTATCCCTATTTACCTAATTTTACTGTAATTTCTTATTTATTTTAATTCAAAGGAATTACAGTCTGTGCATTCTGGAGTAGTTGCACGATTTTCATGTTTTCCAACTTGAATATCATTTAAACTACAGTAGTTTTCTGTTTGAGCATGATATTTACATTCATCTACTGTACATTTTATGCTTGGATTCTTACCCATCACTAATCACCACCTTACAAATTTATTATTTGCTTTTTAGGATTAAGTATTCAAAGATAAAATTTCCTAATATGGTGATGATAATTGAATTAACTTTATTAAAATTCTTTAGCTAATGTCTTTGCTTCATCAATGGCATCATTAAGTATTTTATTCACATCTATTCCTTGAACATCTAATTTTTCAGCTGCAATTGCTTTAATATCTTTAACTCCAAAGAAAGTTAAAATTGTTCTTAAATATCTTTCTCCCATTTCAAAATCAGCTGCTTGAGGAGTTGAATAATCTCCACCTCTTCCTGAAACAATAAGTGCCTTCTCAGCTTTACATAATCCAACTGGACCATTTTCTGTGTACTTAAATGTAATTCCAACTACACTTACATAATCAAAATAAGCTTTAACTATTGCAGGATTTCCTAAGTTCCACATTGGTGCAGCTATAATAATTTTATCAGCTTCTACCATTTGATATGCATATTTTAACTTTGGATTATTTCTACTTTCCTCTGTTTTTGGACCAAATAAAGTTCCTAAATCTTCTGGTCTTAAGAAATCAATGTTTTCCTTGTATAAATCTAAAACCTCTACTTCATCTTGAGGATTTAATCTTTTATATTCTTCAATAAAGGAATCTGAAACCTTGAAAGTTCTTGATTCTCCCTCCGGTTTTATGTTTGCTTTAATATATAATACTTTACTCATATTTACCTCCAAATATTTATTTTTCAAAATAATATTTCATTATATTAACTAATAATAAATATTAATTAATTAATATTCTCTTTAATAAAATAATATACTACATAACTTATTTTTACAAGGAAATATTTTTTTATACATTCTAAATTTTGATTTATCTTCTTAAAGTTATATTAGAAATTTTATAAAGAATTTATCCTTCTTGAAAAAGATTTATTATTTGTATAAAATTGTATATAAGAAAGGTGGTACTTATGAGAGAACTTAATTACTATTTATATAAGTTAAAATTATTTAAAGGAAATAAAATAAAAAAGTCTTTGGCTATTAACTACCAAAGACTTTTTTTCTTAATGCTATTCCCGCTTTCGTCACCGCAACTCCACCTTCACCTGTTTCTCTTAATGAAGCTGGAAGGTTTCTACCAACCTTATACATTGCTGAAACTGCATCATCAAAAGGAATTTTTGATTCTACTCCTGCCATAACTAAATCGGCCATACAAAGGGCATTTATCACCCCTGATACATTTCTTTTTGCACAGGGAACTTCTACTAAGCCTGCAACTGGATCACATACTAAGCCTAAAATATTTTTAAATACAATTGCCCCTGCATCTAAGGACATTTTTGGAGTTCCCCCCATCATTTCTACAATAGCTGCAGATGCCATTGCTGATGCAGATCCACACTCTGCCTGACATCCTCCTTCTGCTCCTGCAAAGGTTGCATTTCTTCCTATTATCATCCCAACTGCTGCAGCTGCAAATAGAGCCTTTATAAGATTATCATCACTTTTAGAAAGTTTTTCTCCTGCAGTTAAAAGAGCAGCTGGTAATATTCCACAAGATCCCGCTGTAGGGCAAGCTACTATTTTACCCATAGAAGCATTTACTTCGGAAGATGAAAGAGCCATTGCCATAGCTAGAACCATAGTATCTCCAGTTAAGGAATTTCCCTTTTTTAAATACTGCTCTAATTTATAAGCATCTCCACCTATTAAACCGCTTACTGAATATATTTCTTTATCCCTAGCTTCCTTAGCACTATTTTTCATTACATCTAGTACTTTTTGCATTTTTGAAATAACTTTTTCCCTAGTTAAATCTGTATCTTCCATTTCTCTTAAAATAGCATACTCGCTTAAAGATATTGAATTTTCTTCGCATATTTTTACTAGTTCTTCCCCTGTCTTTGCTATATCCATATTATTCTCCATCCTCTACCCTTTCTATTAATATTACCTTTTCTATTCCTTCAACCATCTCTATTTTTTCTATTAAATCCTTATGTACTTTGCTATCTACTTCAAAGGTCATTGTTGCAATTTTACCCTTTTGCTTTCTTTCTAAGTTCATAAATGCTATATTAATTCTATTAGAATATAAGATACTAGTTACCTTTGCTACTGTACCTGGAATATCCTTATGAGTAGTTATAATTGTATCGTAAGTGCCAGTAAAATGAACTTTGCTTCCACTTATTTCAACTATTTCTATATTTCCTCCACCAATTGAGCTCCCAACTACTTCACAAGTTTTATTATTTACACATTTAATCAAAAACTTAACTGTGTTTGGATGGTAATCTCCCAAATCCTCTTCTTTAAATATAATATTTACTCCCTTTTCCTTTGCACTTTCTAGGGAATCCCTTAATCCATCATCAGAAGGATCCATCCCCAATATTCCAGCAACTAAAGCCCTATCTGTTCCATGCCCCTTATAGGTCTTACCAAAAGAACCATGTAATAAAAAAGTTACTTCCTTAACCTCACAACCTGCAATAGCCCTAGCAACCTTAGCCAACCTAGCAGCTCCCGCAGTATGAGAAGAAGACGGCCCAACCATTATAGGACCTATAATATCAAAAACCCCTAAACCAGACATATTTTATTTCCTTTCTTTACTTATAATAATATCTCTATAATTCAACTGAAAATTTAAAACTGTTAACTGAAACTTGAAAACTGTTTACTCGTATTATATATCATTTTTATTAAAAGGGTTAGATAAATAAAAGAAAAAAGTAATAACAAATTTTACAAGGAGGCCAGACTCTATTCCATAGGTTGAAACAGTGCCTGACCTCTCTATATTATTAACTATTTATATATCTTTATTAAAAAGTTTTGCAAAACTTGTATTATATATTTTTATTAAATATGGATTCTCTTTGAATAGAAAGTTATATTTTTTTCTATCTTTATCAAATTCAATTATATATATTTTATTAGTGTATTTTCTAAAATTAATTTTATCTATTTCATACTTTTTATATTTTATTGTACTATTTCTTCTGATTATTTCAAACTGATCTTTATCTATATTAAATACTATCTTAGTATAAAAATGACTTTTGCAAATAAATAATATTATTATTAAAACTAAAAATAAGACTTGAATTAATAGCCTTCCCCAATTAGTTAGAATAGAATTAATCAAAAGAAAGTAAATAAAAAATTCATCGGTAGTAGCCCTTGTATAATTAAACAATATATTTTCCTTAGCAAGTTCTTGTCTCAATTCCTCCAACCTACTTCTTTCACTAGATAAAAGAGGTTTTAAGCTAAAGGAATAAACTTTTCCTCTATATGTTAATACTCCCAAAATCCTATCATCATAAAAGACACTTCTAATATCAGACTTTTTTATAGTTCTTTTTCTTAGTCTTCCATTATAAATAAATTCCTTATCATCTACTATTATAAATTCCTTACCATAATTATTTTTTAATACCATAGTTCTCCTCCCTAAGTCTTCTACTAATATTTTACACTATTTTAGGAGTTTCTACCAATTCTAACCAAAGTCATATAATCTTATAATAAGAATATAGCAACTGATATTTTTGATATTGAAACTGTTGAGGATTAAGAAGAATATTTTTA
>JAAYOT010000006.1 GCA_012520205.1 Clostridiales bacterium | reverse complement strand
TAAAACATTATATGACGAAGAAAGAAATAAGGATTATTTTTATTCCTTATTTTCTTTAAATAGAGAAAGAATTGATATTTTATCAATAAAGGAATTAATATCTACATATTCAGAAGCATATAAGAGAGAAAATGGACTAGCTTTAAGGCTTATATCTGATTTAGAGGGAAAAAATATATTTTATTCTTTAAAGGAAGAAATTGATAGATTATTAGAGAGTTATAAGTTTTATAAGAAGGCTACAATGTCTTATATATTTAATGAAGTATTATGGATAAAAGCATCTAACTTTTCTAAGGAAGATTATTTAAATGTAGATAGAAGAGGAAGAGGAATAAGTATTAGAAAAAACTCTAATATAAGAGAACTGATCTATAAGATTCTGGAAACATATAATAGTAAGTTATTATCACAAAATATGATGGATAAATATGATGCAGTTTTATTTGCCCTTTCATATGTGAAAAATAAGGAAGGTATATATAGCCATATCATTTTAGATGATTTAGAGAAATATACTAAGGCTGAAATAGATTTTATTAGAAGACTATTTAATAAAAAAGAATATTCCAATTTTATTTTTACTTTAAATAGCGAATTAGAAGGAAGAGAAAATTCATGGATAGTAAAGGGAAGAAATCTCCCTTCATTAGGAATAGATACAAAAGGAAAAACATTTAATTATAAATTGAATTTAGCAGAAAAAAAGAAAAAAGTTATAGATACTATAGAAAAATATCAGTACATAAATTTAAGAAATAATAATGTTGTAGATTTTAAAGTAGATTCTGCATCAAATGAAAAAGAAATATTTTTAGAAGATAGCATTACTTATAAAGAAGAAGAAATGAAAGAAGTTCCAATGTATTCAAATATAGCAGCCGGTAGTCCTATTGAAATGATAGATAATATAGAAGGTGATTTCTACCTGCCAAAAAGCTGGCTTGAAAGAGGAAAAGAAACCTTTATTTTAAAGGTTAAGGGAGATTCCATGGTGGAAAAAAACATCCTAAATGGGGATTTAGTAGTTATAAAAAGGCAAGTAAATGCAAATCATAATGATATAGTAGCGGCAAGTATAGATAATGAAGCTACTTTAAAAACCCTAAATTTAAATGGAGAATATCCTGTATTAATGCCAGCAAATAAAACTTACCCTTCAATTCCTTTAGTGGGAAGAGATGTTAGTATATTAGGAGTTGCAATTGGAATAATTAAAAACATGGAATAATTTTATAATGGTCAACATAATATGATAATCCCCTGAATATATAATAATGTATAGAAGGAGGGGTTATATGAACGGTGAATCATTGGAAAATATAAAAAGAAAAATACAAAGCAATATAAATTATGCTAGGGAAAGCAATGTAAGAAAGGTATCTGCAATATTAATGGTCGAAGAAGAAAGTATAAAAAAAGAAGTTTTATCATGGCTTATTATGGAGGGGTATAAAGTATCCTTAAGAAGAGATGAAGTTGATATTCTTATAATAGAGTGGTAAAAATAAAAAATATTGGAGAGTACAAATGATTATAGAACAAGAATTTTATAAGAAAAACACATTGGAAGTAGCAAAAAATCTTTTAGGGCACTATTTAATAAGAGAAATAAATGGAAGAAAAATAAAATCTATTATAGTAGAAACAGAGGCCTATATAGGCTCCCTAGATAAGGCTTGTCATGGGTATAATTATAAGAGAACGGAAAGAACAAAACCCATGTATGAAGAGGGAGGCATATCCTATGTTTATTTTATTTATGGCCTATATAACTGCTTTAATATTGTATCTTCAATTAAGGGAGAACCAGAAGCTGTATTAATAAGGGCAGTTGAACCCTTGGATAATTTAGATTACATTTCAAATTTAAGATATAAAAAAAACTACAGTGAATTAAATAAGAATCAAATTAAGAATTTAACCAATGGACCTTCTAAGTTATGTATGGCCTTAGATATTACAAGAAAAGATAATTATAAGCCATTATATACTGGAGAAGATATATATCTAGAATATAATAAAGAAAGAAATTTTGAAATAGTTGAAACTACAAGGATTGGAATAGATTATGCAGAAGAAGCAAAGGACTTTCTTTGGAGATATTATATAAAAGATAATCCCTTTGTATCAAAAAAATAATTTGCAAATCATATTTGTATATTTACAAAAATTTAAGAAAAAACTATTAGTAGAATGGAGGTAATTTTTATGAAAGTAAAAAGGATTCTACTAGTAGTTTTTTCTTTATTTCTTATAAGTGCAGTTTTAATTGGTGCAAGGGATGAGAAGTCTGATAGAGGCAAGGGGTTAGTGTTAATGGGAGAAATTATAGACATAACTAAAGATGACAAAGGTGATATAATATCATTAACAGTAGATGGATATTTAAAAGGAAAAGAAGTAGCAAAAACAAAGGTTATTACACTAGTGAATGAAAATACAAAAATAATGAATTCTTCCTTTGACAAAAAAGAGGATATTATTATAGAACTAGGTGATATAGTTTATATGAGAGTGGATGAAACTATGACAAAAGCATATCCTCCAGAAACTACTGCAAAAAGAATATTTATTACTAATAATAAATAGATATTTTCTATAAATACCATTATAATATTAATGGAGGGCAAGATGGATAAAAATTTAAAAAATAAATTAACAGACATTCAGTATAAGGTTACCCAGGAAAATGGAACTGAGCCACCTTTCAATAATGAATATTATGACAATTTTAAGGAAGGCATATATGTAGATATTGTTTCACTAAAGCCCTTATTCATTTCTACAGATAAGTTTGATTCGGGATGTGGATGGCCTGCTTTTTCAAGGCCTATAGATAGAAAGTTGATAAAAGAAAAAAATGATAAATCTTATGGAATGATTAGAACAGAAGTAAGAGCCAGGGATTCGGATTCCCACTTAGGACATGTGTTTTGTGATGGACCTGAGGAATTAGGAGGGCTTAGATACTGTATTAATTCAGCAGCTCTTAAATTTATACCTAAAGAAAAAATGAAAGAAGAGGGATACGAGGAATACTTGGATTTATTT
>JAAYOT010000056.1 GCA_012520205.1 Clostridiales bacterium | reverse complement strand
TTTTTTTATTTTATAAAATACATTTTTAGGAGGAATAATAATGGATAAAGTTGTTTTAGTTAAATCACTTTATAGAAAGCAAGAAGAATACTTAGACAAAGAAGTTAAAATTTCTGGATGGGTAAGAACTTTAAGAGCTTCAAATGCCTTTGGATTTATTGAAGTTAACGATGGAAGCTTTTTTAAGAATATTCAAGTTGTAATTTCAAATGAACTTTCAAACTTTGGAGAAATTTCAAAACTGCCTATAAGCTCATCAATAACAGTTATAGGTACTTTAGTTGCTACCCCACAGGCTAAGCAGCCATTTGAAATTCAAGCTAAGGAAGTAATCGTAGAAGGTATGTCTAGTTCAGATTATCCACTACAAAAGAAAAGACATACTTTTGAATATTTAAGAACAATAGCTCACTTAAGACCAAGAAGTAATGCCTTTTCTGCAGTATTTAGAGTTCGTTCAGTAGCTGCTTATGCTATACACAAGTTCTTCCAAGAAAGAGGATTTGTTTATACTCATACTCCAATAATAACTGGAAGCGATGCTGAAGGTGCTGGAGAAATGTTTAGATTAACTACTTTAGACTTACACAATGTTCCAAAAACTGAAGATGGAGAAATTGATTTTAAAGAAGACTTCTTCGGAAAAGAAGCTAACCTTACAGTATCAGGTCAATTAAACGGAGAATGTTATGCACTAGCATTTAGAAATATATATACTTTCGGGCCAACATTTAGAGCAGAAAACTCAAATACAGCAAGACATGCTGCTGAATTCTGGATGGTAGAGCCAGAAATATCCTTTGCAGATTTAAATGACAATATGGAACTTGCTGAAGATATGCTTAAATATATTTTAGAATATGTTTTAGCTGAATGTCCGGAAGAAATGGCTTTCTTTAACCAATTTGTTGATAAGGGAATCCTAGATAGATTAAACCATGTTATGACTTCAGACTTTGGCAGAGTAACTTATACTGATGCAATTGAAATATTAAAGAAGGCTGATAAGAAGTTTGAATATCCAGTTGAATGGGGAATTGACCTTCAAACAGAACATGAAAGATATTTAACAGAAGAACACTTTAAGAAACCTGTATTTGTAACTGACTATCCAAAAGACATTAAGGCTTTCTATATGAGAATTAATGAAGATGGAAAAACAGTTGCAGCCATGGACCTTTTAGTTCCTGGAATAGGAGAACTTATCGGTGGAAGCCAAAGGGAAGAAAGATTAGATGTATTAAAGAACAGAATGGCAGAACTAGGTCTTAAGGAAGAAGAATACTGGTGGTACCTAGAACTTAGAAAATACGGAGAAACTAAGCACTCTGGATATGGCCTAGGTTTTGAAAGACTTATAATGTATATTACCGGTATGAGCAATATAAGAGACGTAATTCCATTCCCAAGAACTACTGGTACTGCGGAATTCTAAAAACAGTTCACAGTTCACAATTCACAGTGCACAGTTGAGGAAATAATTCAGCTTTGCTGAATTATAAAAAATGATTTATAAGCTCCTTTGGAGTTTATAAATCATTTTGTTTTTATCCCTTTTTCATCTTAGATTTTTCTTGAAATAACTTTGTATATATACTCAAATCTATTTAACTTCAATTGTAAACTTTAAATCTTCCCTTATCTCATATATATCTTCGAAATCTGTAGCCACTAGTTTGTATTGTTCCTCCTTGGATAAACCCCCTATTTCACCTATAAAACTTCCATCATCTTTTTCTTTAAAATTTCTAATCTTATATTCCTTGCCTTTACTATCTACTATTTTTAAGCTATATGGATATTTAGTTGCCAGAAAGTTCGTGCATTCATAATGAATTAAGGTCTTATCCTCTAAAAATTCTACTTCCGTCACTTTATATTCTCCAATTTCTCCTTGTGATAAAATAGTGGTACCATAATTATTTAGCAATACTTCTTTTTCATCATAGTTATTTTGTGAAAGCTCTTCTCTATACTTAACGGGAATAAAGGTTACGGAATTAGTATCCTCATAGATATTTTTAAATGTATGTTCAAAAAAGGTTTTATTTAATTTAGTTGATCCATTTCCCTCACTACTCTTAAATTCTAGTAATCTCCCTTGATTTTATTATTGTATTTTGAATTGCATCTTCTATGTCTTGTTTTCCTGAAAGCATGCTTAATGCTATCCTATATAAAGATGTTTTATTATTTTCAATTAGGCGACTAAAGGCTTCCTTATCTCCTTTTTTAGCAAGCCTAACATCTAACTCAATACTATCATCATTCTCAATTGTTGAGGTAAATTCCACTTTATCTCCCCCTTATCATATTTAAAAACTCTTAGCTAAGAACCTTATATAAATTAGATAACTTATCTACTCAAAATGTTCACATAAAAATATATTTTTTAACACTTCTAAAATTACATAACTTTTGTAATTATAATTATATTTTAAACCTCTAACAATTCCCAACAAATATACTCTTAGTTTTATGAGCCTTTTATGTTGTTTAAAAAATAAAGAGAGCGATAGTCTGTAAAATATATCACTCTCTTTATATTTCTATATAATTTTTAAATTCTACTCTTTAATTCTTTTAACTTAGCAAGTAATTCCTTATATTCCTTATCTAACTCTTCTACCTTATCCTTTTTAGAGGGCATTGATAATCTTCCTATTACTTCTGTAATTCTATTTTGCAATATAAAAATTTGATTTTTAATATCCTTTTTAGAATCATTTTTGGCTTGCTTTTTACTAGCTAGGTATTCCTTGTAGTTTCCTCTAAACATATTGATTTTATAATTTTCTATAGTCATTATAGTATCAGCAAGAGCTTCTATGAACCTTCTATCATGGGATACAAATAATATGGTTCCCTTATAGTCTTTAAGGACTTTTTCTACTACTTCTAAGGAATTTATATCAATGTAGTTTGTAGGTTCGTCTAGGATAAGAAGATTTATATCTTTTAGTAACATTTTCGCAAAGGATACCTTAACCTTCTCTCCCCCACTTAAGACCCTTACCTTTTTATAAATATCTTCCCTTTTTATTAGCAATCCAGCTAGTAGTATTCTAGCAAAGGTTTCATCATAAATGCTTTCTTCCATTACATTCTCTATTATGGTTAGGTCTTCATTTAGAATGCTCATATCTTGACTGAAGTATCCTATTTTTGCACCCTTGGCAACTTTTATGAATTTATCGTCATTTTCATTCATTATCATTTTTATTAGGGTACTTTTTCCACAGCCATTAGGACCAAGAAGAGCCACTTTTGAATTATTAAATATGCTAAATTCAGCATTATTAAATATAACTTTTTTACCAAAGCTTTTACTTATATTTTTTCCTTCCATAACTATCTTGCTATGAAGTTTGCTTGATTCTTTTATATCTAAAGTAATTATTTCCTCTTCCCTTGGTTTTTCTTTAACCTCTAAGTGTTCTATTCTTTTTTCAAGAGCCCTTGCTGCCTTATCAAGATTTGCCTTCGCCTTTTGATTCCCCATTTTATGAAGCCTAGCCTCCGAATTTCCCATTCTTTTAGGAGTTTTCTTCATGCTTTTTACTTTTTGCTTAGTATCAATAATTATATTTTGAAGCCTCTTTTTCTCTTTTACATATTCCTCATATTCAAACTGTGCTCTTTCTTTTTCCTTAGCTTTTTGCTCAATATAATCACTGTAATTGCCCTTATATATTTTTATTTTTCCATCTTCTAATTCTATAATTTTATTACATAGCTTATCTAAGAAGCTTCTATCATGGGATATAAGAACTAATGCACCCTTGTATTCCTGAAAGCTTCTTTCTAAAAGCTCAATACCCTCTATATCTATATTGCTTGTTGGTTCGTCTGCAAATACTAAGGGACTATTTTCACTTAATGCTTGTGCAAGCTTAAATCTAGTTTTTTCTCCCCCACTCATATTGTCAGTCCAGGTATGACTTATATTAAACTTAGATGCCATTTCATCACTTATTCTTAAGTTTTCTGGTCCTTCTAATTGAGATATATAAGAATAATTACCGTATATCTTTATATATCCTTCATCTGGTTCTAACCTTTTGCAAAGAATATTGATTAATGTGGTCTTACCAACTCCATTTACTCCTACAATTCCTATTCTATCTTCTGAATAGATTTTTAAGTTTTCTATATCTAATATTTGCCTATCAGCAAAACTTTTCTTAATATTATTTCCTTCAATTAATAACAAAAAATCCCCTCCTTGTAACTTTGGAGAGGATAGTATTCTAACCATATGTCAATTTCAATATGCCTAACAAAACCCTTATTATGCATAAAAATATTATGTATAATAAGAATTAAAGAAATAGCCAAATGACATAATTTACGACAAACTATCTACAGTTACAAAAATACTATCCACTTCCAAATTAAATAAAAGACGCAACAATAAAGCCCTTCTTAAGACCTTATTAAAAGTTCAATTTTACATAATTATTAGTAGTGGATTACATTCTCATTTCTGCAAATACCTTGCCCTTTCTTTAAATTTTATTATTATAATCAATTGTATTATATGAATAACTGCTACTACTGTCAATATATATGAGGGATTTATCATATACTATGCTATGCATTAATAAAAATAAAAAGGGGTGAAACAAATGTCTGAAATTATAACAAGGGTAGATAAATTTGATAAAGAGATGGGCCCTATAGAAAAAATGGAAGCCCATTATAAAGGGACTCTTCACAGGGCATTTTCCATACTAGTTTTTAATTCTAAAAATGAATTACTATTACAAAAAAGAGCATTAAGTAAATATCATTCTCCTGGACTTTGGACAAATACCTGCTGCAGCCATCCAAGGTTTGGTGAAAAGCTTGAAGATGCAATTTATAGAAGGCTTAAGGAGGAAATGGGTTTTACTTGTAAGCTTAAAGAAGCCTTCAGTTTTACTTATAAAGTTCAATTTGATGATGGCCTTTTTGAACATGAATTTGATCATGTCTTTATTGGAAGATATGATGGTGATCTTCTTCCAAATAAAGATGAGGTTGATGATTATAAATGGGTTAATCTTAAAGAACTAAAAAAAGATATACAAAAGAATCCTGAAGCTTATACTTATTGGTTTAAAGTTTTATTTGATAAGGCAGAGGATATTTTACAAGAAAATTATACTTAAATTAAAACAGAGCTGTGGCATTAATATAACTTCTGCCACAGCTCTTTTATATAATTGACTATCCTTCCTTATACACAGCTGCTCCTTCTAAATCAATGTCTAATTCCTTAAGAAGCCAATTATTCTTTAATGAATTTAATTGATTTTTTAGCTCATGTATAAAGTCCTTATTTTTTTCATCTATAATAGTTATAATAGTAGGTCCTGCTCCACTTATAAATGTTCCAAAACTATTATATTTATTGCAAATATCCTTTATCTTATCAAAATCAGGTATTAGTTTACTTCTATAATTTTGATGTAACTTATCTTCTACCCCATACTTTAGCAATTCAAATTTCCCATTAGAAAAGGCTGACAATAGTAAGGAAACCCTGCTTACATTGAAAACTCCATCCTTAAATGATATTTCCTTTGGTAAGACTTCCCTTGCTTCTTTTGTAGATAAGGTAAAGTCAGGAATCAAGGCAATAAACTTAATCCCCTTAGCTACATTAATATTGTTATGGAAGACTTCATCTCCTTCTGCTATTGATGTTACCAAGCCTCCCAATAAGGCTGGTGCAACATTGTCAGGATGTCCCTCTAT
>JAAYOT010000055.1 GCA_012520205.1 Clostridiales bacterium | reverse complement strand
TCCCCCCTCAACACTAAATAAGTTTTCTATTAGTTTTGTTCTCTTAACTTTATCAAAAGTTTTTCCATATCTTCTGGAAGCTTTGCTCTTAAGCTTAGGGGCTCTTTGGTTCTTGGCGATTTGAAGTCTAGTCCATAGGCATGTAGGGCCTGCCTCTTTATTATTTTATTATCTTCTTCACAGCCGTATAGGGTATCTCCGTATATTGGATGTCCTAAATGGCTTAGGTGAACTCTAATTTGATGGGTTCTTCCTGTTTCTAAAAGACATTCTACTAGGTCTCCTTCTTTAAATCTTTCTACAACCTTGTAGTGAGTTATGCTCTCTTGTCCTCTATCATCTACAACTCTTCTTATAGTCCCTTCTTCTTCTGGCCTATATATGGGAAGATTGATTGTTCCTTCTAACTTTTCCATATGTCCATGTACTATTGCAAGATACCTTTTTTGAAAATTCTCTGTTTTCATTTCCTTTGATAGTTCCATATGGGCATATTGGTTTTTAGCAATAATTATAAGACCTGAGGTATCCATGTCTAGCCTGCTTACTAATCTTACTATGCACTTTTGATTAGTTTGCTGAAAATAATAAATAAGTCCATTGGCTAAGGTACCAGATTGATGCCTTTTTGTTGGATGAACTACCATATTTGGCCTTTTATTTACAACTATAATATCTTCATCTTCATAAACAACTTCTATATCCATTTTTTCCGGGGCAATATTTTGACTTTCTTCCTTATCTAATTTAATTAAAACCTGCTCATTTCCCCTTAAAACATAATTCATCTTAACAGCTTTATTATCAACAAATATTCTTTTGTCTATTGAAGCTCCCCTTATAAGCCTTGAAGATAAGCCTAGATCTTCCTTTAAGAATTCTCTGATCTTTCTTCCTTCAAAGTCCTTGGGAACTTCTTTTTTTATTACACTCATATTTCCTCCTTAAAACAATTTCCAATTAACAATGCACAATTAACAATTAAGGAAATAATTCAGCAGGGCTGAAAACTACTATTTTTAGAAACTCCCCTAGGAATTTCTTCCTCAACTGTGAACTGTGCACTGTGAACTCTGAACTATTTAATTTTGTCCAAAAAGATTGTAATCTGTTCCTAGTAAAATTACCACATCGTAATCTTGATATTCCTCATTGGCCTTTTTAGAAAATTTATCTATATTTATATCTCTTGATATTAGTTCCTTATAATCCTTATTTTCAGTTTGAATTACACTTTCTTCTGTTTGTTCTCCATTTCCAACATCAACATTTACATAACCTAGGGAAAGAAGTTCATCTCTTGCGTTTCCAGCTAAGCCATTTATTTGCGTTCCATTTAAGACCATTATTTTTAAGTCTTCTCTTTTTATTGGTGTTGTTAAGATAGAATCTGCTTCATCCTCAGAATTAATTGCATTAATCAATTCAGTATTCATATCCTTGTAAACAACATAGAAATCTTGACCGTAAATTGTTTCATTTACCCCTTGTAGAGTACTCATAACTATATCTGAAGAAGCAAGCTTTGCTATTTTCAAACCTAAAGAAGTCATTGTTTTCGAATCCATATTTGTGTTTACATTTTCGCTTATAATATTAAGAATTTCAGGAATTTTAAAAACTATTGATGGACTTAAGGCTTTTTCAACTAGTTTTTTCATTAGGGCATGTTGATTGCTTATTCTACCAATATCACCATCTTCAAGGCCAGTCTCATCATTATTTTTTCTCCATCTAAAAAACTCTTCAGCTTTTTGCCCGTCTAGGTGTACCGTTTCTCCTCCAGTAAAGTGTATGTGTAGGTCTTGAGCATCATCATCATAGTACATATCCTGCTCTATATACATTTCTACCCCACCTAAGGCATCAACAATATTTCTAAAGGCCTTGTAATCTACTTCAATAATATAATTTATTCTTGTTTCTAATAAGTCCTCTATATGCTTTACTATTTCTTCCTGGCCACCTAAAGCATAGGCAGAATTTATTTTCCAATATCTTTGATATTCGCCAGTCTCTAGATATGCATCAACTTCAATTAAGGTATCCCTTGGTACTGAAACTACATTTACCTTTTTTGTATTTGGATTGTAGTTTGCTACCATTATGGTATCAGTTCTTCTTGCAGAGGCATTTCCCTCATTCTCTACATCTCCTATATCCATACCTAGTAAAAGTATATTCACCGGTTCAGTAGAAGAAGCTGGCTCAACGGCATCTCCTAAGTTATTGGTTTTAAGACCGTTTAAGAAGGAATAAACATAGCCAATAGTTCCTAAAATAATTATTGCAAAGATTGAAACTATAGTGAATATTATTCTCTTTCTTCTTTTTTGCTTTTTTCTTTTTATTGCTTCAATTCTTCTTCTCTTTCTTCTTTCTTCTATAGCAGAACTTCTTTCTCTTCTTCGAAGATTTTCATTGTTATCCATTTTTAACCCACTCCCAATTTTTCTTATATAATAGTGTCTTTATTTAGTAATAAGTAATTTCTAGCTTTTACACTATTTATATTTATAGGAAACCCCTTATCTAATAGATATTTTAGACTATGTGTTAGGCAGCTTAAAATCCCTTTATTTAAGTCTTTAAAGGCTATTTCTCTTAACCTTTCTACTCCATTAAAGTTTCTTCCAGGCTCAATCATATCTGCTATATATATGATTTTCTCTAACTTAGTCATATCTTCTTTTCCTGTTGTATGCCATCTCATTGCACTTAAAATTTCTTCATCTTTTATTTTAAATATTTCTGCTCCTAAAATTGGAGATACCATAGCATGCCAAAGTTCTGGCGTCTTTTCCTCATCTAAGGAAAGGACTATATTATTTTTTTCTATTAAATCCTTTAACTCATTTATAGTTAAATTTTTTGCTATATCATGCCCCAAGGCAGCTATTTCTGCTTTTTTTCTATCTACTTCATTTATTTCTGCTAGCTTAACTGCTGTTTCCATTACCCTTAAAGTATGGTTATATCTATTTTCCAGCAAATTTTCTTTTAGATATTGTTTCATTTCATCTATATTAAGCATGTAATTCTCCTTAAATATAATTTACTTTTAATTTCACCTTATCTTTATTTATATATTTTATTTTCTACTATAAATTCAAGAACTTCCTGTGAAAGAAAAAAGTTAACCCTTTTTCCTTCTCTTATTCTTTTTCTTATCATTGATGATGAAATTTCTAAATTAATTATATCTAAAAATCTTATATTTGTATTGTATTTTTTATTAATTTTTTCTTTCTGCTTCATTACACTTTTATCATCATAACCAGGCCTATTAAAAACTACAAAATTTGAAAGTTCTAATATTTTACCTGGATTATTCCATTTTTCTATATCTAATAAGCAATCTGCCCCTGTAATAAAATATATTTCATTATCTTCTTTTTTAAAGTGTTCTAGAGTTTCATGGGTATAGCTATAGCCCTTTTTTAATATTTCATAGTCGCTTACTTCAAAACCCTCATAGCCTTCTATGGCTTTTTCCACCATTTTATATCTTAAGGAAGCCCCTAAAATATCATCATTCTTCTTATGAGGAGGGCTTCCTGCAGGTATAAATATTACCTTATCTAATTTAAGTTGTAATTTAGCCTCATATGCAATATATAAATGGGCTAGGTGGATTGGATTAAAGGTTCCACCTATTATTCCTATTTTTTTCATTCTATATTACCTTACTGGCAACTCTATCTTTGGTTTTTTTGAGGATTTTTTATAAAGAACTATTTTACTTCCTATAGCTTGAATTCCCTCACAGCCTAGTTTTGAACATATTTCATTTGAAACTTCCCTTGCTCCTAAGCCGCTATTTTCTAAAACCTTTATCTTTATTAATTCTCTTGCTTCTAAAGCATCATCTACTTGCTTTAAAAAGTTTTCTTCAACTCCATTTTTTCCTACTTGGAATATTGGATCTAAATTATTTGCAAGACCTCTTAAATAGGCTCTTTGTTTACCTGTTATCATTAAATATCTTCCCTTCTTTTATTACATTATATATTCAAATTCGAAGTCATTAAGTCTTACTATATCTCCATCTTCAATTCCCATTTCTCTAAGTTCATCTAGTATTCCCTTATTTCTTAATACCTTATGGAAATATCTTAATGAATCAACTTCATTAACATTAACTGCATTTAATAATCTATCAACAAATGTTCCAGATATAATAAAGATCTTATTACCTTCTTCTCCATCTTCAATAGATATTTCATAAGTAAATTTCTTTTCTTCTGGTATAAATCTTTCTTCTTCCGGTATTTCTAATTCTGTTACCGGAATTTCTGCAAGCATCCTAGCTGCTTCTTTTATTACTTCATCGACTCCTTGTTTTGTAGCAGCAGACATCTTATAAACTTTATCAAAGCCTAGTTCATTAACTTTTTTCTTAAAGTTTTCAAAAACTTCTTCATCATATAGCATATCTGCTTTATTAGCAACAACAATTTGTGGCCTATCCCAAAGCTTTACTGAATATTTTTTAAGTTCCTCATTTATTTTAAGAAAATCTTCAAAAGGATCTCTTCCTTCTATTCCTGATATATCAACTATATGAATTAAAATTCTTGTTCTTTCTATATGTCTTAAAAATTCTAAACCAAGGCCTACACCTTCTGATGCACCTTCTATTATTCCAGGAATATCTGCCATAACGAAGGAACTTATTCCTTCTGCCTTAACTACTCCTAAATTTGGTTTTAGAGTTGTAAAGTGATAATTTGCTATCTTTGGCTTAGCTGCAGTAACTGTTGATAATAATGTTGATTTACCTACATTTGGGAAGCCTAAAAGACCTACGTCAGCTAATAATTTTAATTCTAAAGTTAACCATCTTTCTTCTCCTGGCATTCCTGGTTCTGCAAAGTTTGGCGCCTGTCTTGTTGGAGTACAGAATTTACAGTTTCCCTTTCCTCCTTTTCCACCCTTTGCAATTATAAACTCATCATCTTTATGGGAAAGGTCTGCAATTACCTTACCTGTTTCGAAATCTTTTACTATTGTTCCCATTGGCACTCTTACATAAAGATCTTTTCCATCTTTACCGTAGCATTTTGAACCTTGACCATTTCCACCATGTTCAGCTACATATTTCTTTTTATATTTAAAATCTAGAAGAGTTGTTAAGCCTGGATCTACTTGGAATATTACATCTCCTCCACGGCCTCCATCTCCACCATCTGGACCTCCTAGAGGTACATATTTTTCTCTTCTGAAGGAAATAGCGCCATCTCCACCATTTCCTGATTTAACAAATATTTTTGACTTATCTATAAACATAAACTCACCTGTCTTTCTTAAAATAACTTTTATTTTATTATTTCAATATTTTACAACGTTTATTATAACATAGCAAATAAATATTAATTAAAGAATGGACAATTGACAATGAACAAGGAAATTATAGCAATGAAATTATTATTCATTGTCAATTGCCCATTTTCCTTCTTTCACAAAATAAAGCACCCTAATTTCAGGGTGCTTCATTATGAAAAATATTATTCTGCTATTGCTTCTACTTCAACTGGGTAAATGCTAACTTTTTTCTTGTTTCTACCCATTCTTTCAAATTTAACTATTCCATCTTCTTTAGCGAATAGAGTATCATCCTTACCCCTACCAACATTAGTACCTGGGTGAATCTTTGTTCCTCTTTGTCTAACTAAAATGTTACCAGCTAAAACAAACTCTCCGTCAGCAGCTTTAGCTCCTAGTCTCTTAGCTTGAGAATCTCTACCGTTCTTAGTACTTCCGCCACCTTTTTTTGTAGCGAATAATTGAAGGTTCATTATCATCATATTAGTACACCTCCTCTTTTAACAATCTTATATATTCACTGTCTTTTTTTGTTCCAAAATTTAATTTTATAGATTCTATCACGCTTTCAATACTTTTTTCAAAGGTTAAAAGTAAGACCTGACATTTATCTATATCTTCAGGTTTAAGATTTGATAAGTTTAAGTATAAAAAACCATCATCTATTTCATAATTGGTCTTAATTTTTAATACTTCTTCTATTCCTATAACTACACCTTGTGATAGTACAGAAACGGAATTACATATTAAATCGTAAAGACCAGATGCTTTCTTCATTTCAGCTTCTGATAAAGCATGACCTGATATCCTAAACCCTAATGTTAAATTTCTTTTTTTAAGAATTTCTACCTTAATCATAATAATTAAGCTTCGATCTTTTCAACTACTAATTTAGTGTATGGTTGTCTGTGTCCATTCTTTCTTCTATAATCCTTCTTAGGCTTATATTTGAATACTACAACTTTCTTAGCCTTGCCTTGAGCAAGAACTTTAGCAACAACCTTAGCTCCTTCAACAACTGGTGCACCAACTTTTAAAGATTCACCATTTGAAACAGCTAATACTTCTGTTAATTCAACTGTTGAGTCAACTTCAGCGTTAAGTTTTTCAACGAAAATTACGTCTCCTTCTTTAACTCTGTATTGCTTTCCTCCTGTAGATACTACTGCGTACATTAAAACACCTCCTCTATTTACGGTCTCGCCAACCAAGGTACAAAGTTCTAAACTTTGTTTATTCAAAACCTCTTATGTGCGGTTTAACATCTGATATTGTACCACATTATTATGTAGATTGTAAAGAAGATTATTCACATTTTTCTAATTGATTAATTTTATAAATTTTAAGGTTCTCTTTTTGATTATTAAATATTAATGGTTCTACTTTATATCCTTCAATTCCATCAATAAAATTTAAATATATTTCTTTGTCTAGGCCATGGATATGCTTTAAAAACCCAAAAATATCTCCTCTTACCATTTCTTCATAGTTTCTATCTAACTCTATATAAAAGGAGTTTATTGAACTTTCTTCTGAAGATTTAATAATATTATTTCTTATTAAATTTTCTATATAAGATAGTTTTAGCACATAACCTTCCTTATTACATCTTTTGCAGGGCTCTTCTAAATATTCATATATAGATTTTCCCCTTCTTTTTCTAGATATTTGTACCAGATCTAAATCTGTAAATGGAAACACTTTTACATTCCCCTTATCTTCCTTTAAAGCTTCTTTTAAAGCCTTCATAACTTCAACCTTTTGGGAGAAATCTCTCATATCGATAAAGTCTATTACTATTATTCCTGCAAGGTTTCTAAGGAGTATTTGCTTTCCAATTTCTTTTGCTGCTTCTATATTGGTTTCCATTATAGTTTTGTTAAAGTTATGTCCTTTAATATTTTTTGCTGTATTAACATCTATTACATACATGGCTTCTGTTTTATCTATTACGATATTTCCACCGCAGTTTAAGGCAACTTTTTTATGTCTTAGTTTAAGTATTTCCCTTTCTATATCATAAAAATCAAATAAACTTCTTAAACCTTCATATTTTTCTACTTCTATATTTTTATATTTTTCCACTAAATTTTTAGTTTCTATAAAGTCGGCATCATTGTTCAATATAATTTTACATTCATTATTTAGGTTTTCCCTTATAACCTTATTTAAAATTATATTTTCTCCATATACCTTACCTAAATTTAAACTATAATTTAATTTTTTAATAACGTTGTCCATTTCAAAAAGAATTTCTTCCTTTTCTAGAAGAAGATCTTCTTCACTAGCATAGACCGCTTCTGTTCTTACTGTTATTCCATATCCTTCAATATTTTCTAGAACACCTTTTATTCTTTCTTTTTCTTCTTCCCTATTAATTCTCTTTGAAAAGCTTATTCCTTTTTCCCCTAGGGTTAAAACTAAATATCTTCCAGGAATGCTTATGTTCTTGCTAACCTTAGCCCCCTTATTATTAATGGGCTCCTTAATTATCTCAACTAAGATTTCATCCCCTTTTTTTATGCCTTCTTCCCTTAATTCCTTGCTATAATACATATAAGCATCCTTATTTAAGCCAATATCTACAAATATAGAATTTATTGCAGGAACTATATTTTTAACCCTACCCTTATAAATTTCTCCTATATTAGGTTCCTCATTTATTTCTTCAACAAAACATCTATTTAACTTGCCTTTTTCTTTTATTGCAATTCTTAATAAATTATCATTTCTCTCAACAAAAATTTCTCTCATAAGTTCACTTCCTAAATTTAATATTTTGCAAGCAAAATCTTTAAAGCTCGCAGTTCACAGTGTACAGCTTCATCCTTAACTGTGAACTGTGAATTGTGCACCGTGAACTGCTAAAAGCGCTTCGCACTTTATCTTATTCTATCATAGAGAATTTTAATTAACAATTGAGAAAAAAGAGCCTGCTTAGTGTTTTAAAGCAGACTCTTTTTTATTTCTTAGTTATATTAATGTATTCAATAAGCGGAATATTTCCGTAGACTTTAAGGGCTTCTATTAGTTCATCTTCATTTAGTATATAAATCAGATGCATATCATCATCTAATATATAAAAGGTATTAAATTTATTTCTATCTACTAAAGATAAAACATTAACTAGGCCCTGATTGTAGTAAACTGATATTGTTTTATTTTCTATATATTTATTTTTTAAAAGCCTTTTTCTCTTTTTTACAATGTTCCCCATAGTTATATACATATAGGTTTTTCTCTCTATCTGAGTAATATAAAGAATTATTAATGCAGCAATAAACATGCTTATATTTATTTTTTTAAACCAAAAATATATGTATATATCTGTAAGTATAAAAATTATAGCTATAATGTAGCTTGTATATATAATTATTTTCTGGGATTTTTTAAAAATATATTTCTTTGACAGTATTATTTCAAATATCCTAGAACCATCTAATGGATAAGCGGGTAATAAGTTAAAAAATGCCAAGCCTATATTTAACTTTGCACTTGTTTTTAAAAATTCCCATGGGTAGATTGAATAAAGGAAGTAGAATAATACCGCAATAATTATATTTAACATAACCCCTGCTAGATATACTAGTATTTTTTCATTATCTCTTAAAACATCAACATCTGAAAGTTCAGCTCTTACACCAAAAATATGAATTTCTAGTTTATGAAATTTACATCCAAATTTTAATGCAATAAGCATATGGGCAAATTCATGTAATAATACCCATAATAGCGCCAATAGTAATATATTATTACGGATACAGGCTAATAGAATTAAAATTATTTCCGCCAATATTTTTTTAGTATCTTTTTTCATCTATATCTCCCTAAAAATTGCTCTTTCTTTAACAATCACCTTCTACTTTTAATTACTTAGCAATAATTTTAATTCATATCATTTAGTATATTGATTTCCTTCACAATATCATCATACTTTTCTTGAAAAAATTTCACAATTTCCTCTGTGTCTATTCCTATTTTCTCTAAGTTACTGTTTATAGCTTGGTAATCATAAGTCCTATTTATTTCTCCTTTTATAATAGTATATATACCCTGAGCTTGGGGATTTGGAATTATTTTAAGAGAAAGTAATCCTACAAACAAAATTAAAGTTATTATTGACTTTATGACCAACCTTTCAAGAAAAGTAATAGACTTTTTCTCACTTTTTAATGGAGAATAAATTTGCCCTCTATAACTATACCCATAATTTTTTCTAGTTCTTGGATATATATATCCCTTTTCATTATTTACCTCATTATTTTTATTTATTTTAGCTTTTACTTGTCCTTTTAGTTTATTATAATAATCACTATATTCATTTGCATATTTAATCAATCTATCACCTCACTTCTCAATATTGTATTTATATTTTTTTACTCTATATTTTATGCTATATTGAATTTAAATTATTGATATTCACATAAAAAAGAGAGTAGTTTACAAAAAATTTGTAAATTACTCTCTTTTTTAAAATCTTATTTTCTTTCTTCTCATTCCTACATTTATGGCCAGCCCTATTGACATTACAGTTGTTAACAGGGAAGTTCCTCCATAACTTATAAGAGGCAGGGTTATACCTGTAATTGGTACTAATCCAATATTCATTCCTACATTCTGGAGAATTGCAAAGAGAAAGTACGATACTAGCCCTACACAAATAATTGAGCCAAAGGTATCCTTGGCCGTCCTTGCTATTAGAATCATCCTATAAATAAGTATTCCATATAGAAGTAATAAAAATAAACAGCCTACAAATCCCCATTGTTCCCCTATACTTGAAAATATAAAATCCGTTTGTACCTCTGGAACATATTGGGCTGCATATCCCATGGAATTTTCTTTTGCTGTTGACCCTTGGATTCCAAGTATTCCTCCATTTCCAATACTTATTAGTGCATGTCTTAATTGATATCCTGATTCCGACATATCAGCTTCTGGATTTAAGAAAGATGTTAATCTCTTCTTTTGATAAGGAGCTATTATATTAAAATTTAAAATTAATATAATAGCCAATGCTAAAGCTGAAAATCCTCCAATAAAGAACCTTATATCAAGACCTGCTATAAAGAAGATACCAACTACCATAAAAAATAAAACCATTGTCATTCCCATATCCGGTTGAATTATTATGAATATGGCAGGAACAATTGCGTAAAATGCCATGGTAAAGAAGTTTTTCCAATCATTTATGCTTCCGTTCATATCTTCTAAGGTTCTACCAAGCATCATAATAGTTGCTACTTTTGCCAACTCTGCAGGTTGAAAAGATAGTGGCCCTAACCTTATCCAACCTCTAGCTCCATTTATATCCGTACCAATAAACATAGTTATAATCAAAAGAAATATGGATCCCCAATAAAATAGTGGAGTATAGGCCTTTAACAAGGTGTAATCTATAGCAATAACAAAGTATAAAGCTACAAGTACTACTACAAACCATATTGATTGTCTTATTAAGAAAAGGTTATTATATTCTGCATAACTTGCTAAATATATATTTATTATTCCAAAAATCATTAAGGTGATTAAAGAAAATAGAATTGGTTTATCTATTTCTTTTAATAGTTTAAAATTTAGTTTAAAATGTGATAACATAAGTCACCTCCCTTATTACCCTTAGAACTATTATATATAATATTTCGACTAATTAAAATAACTTTAATAAAATATTAATTAATATTTTATTTTCATTTAAGATTAAGATAAAATCAGAAATTCCATGCAAAAAAAGAAGATGCTATCTAACAAAAGTTGATAAACATCTATATTATTAACACTATCAAATAAATATTATACTTAAATCTTCAATTTGACTAAAAATCATCTTCACAATATATTTTGATACTGGGCAGCTGATAGCAGGTTACTTCACATTCTTAATAGGAATATTAGCTACTAGTGCCGGACTATCTCCATCTACAGTTTCAGGTTTATTTACCGCTATTTCAACATCATTAGAATCTATTTCTATGTATTTAGATAATACCTCTAGTATTTCTAACTTTATTTTTTCAAGGGTTTCATGAGGCAAATCCCCTCTATCATGAATAAGTATTAACTTTAATCTATCCTTAGCAACCTCTTTAGGTGTTAGCTTATTTGAAAATCTTTTAAAAAAATCCACCTTCACTTCCCCCTTCTAACGCTTAAATATTCTCTTCAATGCTGCAAAAAAACCTTCACCACCTATGTTTAAATCTAAAAGTGGTACTTTTTCCCCTGTTATTCTTTTTGCAATATTCATAAATGCTTGTCCTGCTAATGCCTTATCATCTAGCACTATCGGTTCTCCTTTATTTGTTGAAACAGTAATACCCTTATCATCTGGTACAACACCTAAAAGTTCAACTGATAATGTTTCTATGATATCAGAAACATCTAGCATATCTCCCTTTTGAGCCATTGAATAATTTAATCTATTAACTATTACTGAGTGATCTTCTAACCCTTTTGCATCTAGTTTACCAATAACCCTGTCAGCATCTCTTACTGAAGTTATTTCAGGATTTACAACTACTACTGCTCTGTCTGCTCCTATTACTGAGTTTTCGAAACCTTGTTCTATTCCAGCAGGAGAATCTATTATAACATAATCAAAGTCTTCTTTTAATTCATTAACTAGTTTAAGCATATCTTGTGGTCTAACATCATCTTTGTCCTTTGTTTGAGCTGTAGGCAATAGGCAAAGGTTTTGATATCTTTTATCTTTTATTAAGGCCTGCTTAAGTCTGCATCTATTTTCAAAAACATCTGCTATTGTATAAACTATTCTATTTTCAAGCCCCATTAATACATCTAAATTTCTTAACCCAGTATCACCATCAACTACTACTACTCTTTTTCCTAAAGCTGCTAATGCTGTACCTAAATTGGCTGTTGTTGTAGTTTTTCCAACTCCACCTTTACCTGACGTAATTACTATAGAAATTCCCATTTTATTCTCCCTCCAACGCTATATATATTTCTTTGGTAAATAAGGCTCAACCACTATTGTATCGCCCTTAATTTTTGCTAATTCTGGATATGATGGTTTCATACCATCATCTGGCGCTTTTGTTAAAATATCTGCTATTTGAAGTATCTCAGGTTGTAAGTTAATGGCTGAAACAATAGCTTTTCTATTTCCCCCAACACCTGCATAAACATGACCTTTAATGCTTCCCAAAACAATAATATTACCACCTGCATATACCTCTGCTCCACTGTTTATATCACCTATAATTACTATGTTGCCCTGGTATCTTACAAGTTGTCCTCCCCTTATTGTTTTCTTTATAAATTTTGTTTTTCCTTCATATACCCCGTTAAAAATTTTGGTTTCTTTTTTATCTTGTATTAATTCTTCGAAAGTACACTCTTTTATTTGTATTTCCTCAAATAAAAGATCCTTTAATTTTTCAATCTCAACTTCATTAAAATTCTTTAAATTTGTAATTATATTAATAGTAGATCCTTTATAAAAACTCTTTCCTGATGATAACTTACTTAATAAGGCTTCTAACATCTCATCAAAGTTTCTAAACTTATCCACATAAATTTTGGCATTAATTCCTTCCTTAGTGCCTTTTATCTGAATTCTATCATCCTTCATTGGTTTCCCTCCACCAATAATAATCATAAATATTAATTTATATCTTATAAATATAATTATACCTTTAAATTATATCACATAACAACATTATTTTACATATTTTATAATTAAATTATATAAAAGTATATTAATCCTAAAATTTAAATTTATTTAGACATAATTTAAATTAGATAAAATTATTTATTATATAGCAATGTAGAAGGTACATATACATTCTACATAAAAAAGTGCGAATATAACCTAGGGAAGTTTATTCGCACTTTTTTTATTCTTGACCTTCTAATTTTATAGAATCATTTTTATTATCTTTTAGTGGTGAATCTAAAACATATTTTTTAAAGGATTCTGACTTTGAGCCGTAGTTAGGATCCATTTTTAGTAGCTCATCCTTAAAGTAAGCTTCATAAATTGCCTTATGAATAGTAGCACCTTCACTACCTCTACTTCCATCGTAAATTGTTGAGAAGATTGCTATCTGCGGATTATCAAGGGGTGCCATACTTATATAGTTACCGTATGCATTTCTTCCTTGTTTTCTATACACCGCATCATCACTTGCAAAGTCAGCTGTACCTGTTTTACCCCCAACTTTAATTGGAAAATTTGCAAAGGACCTGTATGCCGTACCATTACTTGGACTTGTATTAACTCTGTACATACCATCTTTAACTGCTTGTAGGTAACTTTCTGGAATATCTAATGTATCAACAACTTCTGGCGTAAATTCTTTAATAACTTCCCCTGTTGGTGATGTTATTTTATCTACTATTGTTATTTTGTATCTTGTTCCTCCACTACCTAAGGTTGCAACGTAATTTGCTATTTGCAATGGAGTAAAGTTATTCATCCCTTGACCAATTGCACTATTGACAATGTTACCTGGAGTTTTAATCTCAGCTGGCTTATTATCAACTGCATAATAAGCAATGGCATAACTTATTACATCTGCTTCCTCATCTAAATCTACATTTCTTCTTGTAGAAGCTTCTTCAACACTAGCCTTATATACATCTGAAAGTTCCATTACTTTCTTTATATAAGGAATTAAACTTGCTGAAAATTCTGTGCTATTTGTTACCTGCTCATCAGTTCCTATTTTTGATAAAGTATCCTTCATTAATTCCTTTAAAGCATTTTTTGCTTCCTTAAGTTCATCTGTATCATTTTCATTATCTTCTATGTCAAAAGGTATAAAACTAAATCCATGATAATTTCCTGCTTTTAATGCACCTACTATATCAAACATTGGAGCATTTACAATCCTATCTTTCCAAGATTTGAAATTATAAACTTGACCAAAGTTTTCTTCAATTTGAATTCCTGTAGATGGATTATCAGCCTCATCTGAAACTGGATCAACTCCTAAGCCAAACTTATAAGAATACTTGGCTAAGTTATCTAAATCTTCTAGTTCTCCACCATTATTTTTCCATAATCTATATCCCATCTCATAGAAGAATACGTTGGAGGAAACTTCTAGGGCCTTTCTTACATCTGTAGGTCCATTTGCTACACCTTGAAAGTTTCTAAGTACTTGCCCTGTTTTATCCCAAGTACCACTAGGGTCACTTATAAATTCATAAGGTGATACTACTCCATCCATCATAGCTGCTATTGCTGTAAGTGGTTTATATGTTGAACCTGGAGGTAATAAGCCTTGAGTAGCATAATTGAAGAAGGGTTTTGGATACACATCTATGTTGTCGTATCTTTCTCCAGTTTCTTCATTAACAGGAAACAGCTCGTCAATATCTCCTGTTGCACCTGTTCTTTGCATATATTCTTTAGCAAAACTTTCTATATCCGGATCAAAGTATATTTGATACTGTTCATCTGTTAATCTTCCTGGTATAGAAAATATATTTGGATCATAGGTTGGATAACTTACCATTGCAATAACCCTACCAGTATTTACTTCTATTGCTACTACTGATCCCCTTGTTGCATTAGCAGAAATTCCTTCTTTCATAACTCGTTCCATAGTATCCTTCATGGCTTGTTCTGCTGCATATTGAACATCTTTATTTATAGTTAAATGAATATTATTTCCCGGGTAAGAGTCTAGTTTAAATAATTCTTCTGTAACTTTCCCCTTTGAATTTACCTTAACTGTAGTTCCACCTTTATTTCCCTTTAATTGATCTTCAAAGGCTGCCTCAATTCCTGCCACACCAATTAAATCTGTAGAGGCCTCATATCCTCTTAATTCATAATTTTCTTCATTTGAACTATTTATTGTGGATAAATATCCTATTGCTGCCGAAGCTAAATTATTATAAGGATAAAATCTTATAGGCTCTATCACTACATCAATTCCTGATAAATCATTTGATTTTTGATAAATTATAAAAGCAGTATCTTTTTTGATATTTGTTGCTATATCTACAGATCTAGAACCTTGAAAACTTGACATTTTTATAGCATCTTTTACTACTATATAACTTCTAATTCTCCCTAAGGAATACCCTGCTTCAAGTAATTCATCTAAAATTTCTTTACCTGACTTATCTTCATAAGTTTCCATCTTTTCATTATAAGCATCTAACCTTGCTTCATAATCTTTATCAGTTTCACCCTCTTCTTGAACTGGCTCTTTGTTTATAACTTCTTGTAAACCATATATTTTTACAAGTTCATAGAAGGTTTCTTCCGCTGATATTTTCAAAAGTTCATTATTAACTTCTCCAATTTGTTCATCTGTTAGATCTTCCTTATTATCTGGAAAGATTTCTTTTTCTATTTTTTCATTTAATCCTCTATCTCTTTTGAATCTAATCTCAAGGGCTTTTTTAGCTTCTGCATCGTCTGTTTTAAAATTAAAATAAAACTTTCCGCTACTATCGATTTTTAGAAGCAAATCATCTTGAACTTCTTCATTATTATCAGATAAGATTTGAAAAACTTCATCCATTGTTTCATAAAAGTCTTCACTGTCATCACTAGGTTTAGTATAGGTTAATGTATAAGTTTGAATATTAGTTGCTAATACATTACCCTCACTATCATAAATTTTACCTCTCGGAGCCTTTTCTGATATAAATCTAGTTGAACCTACATCCGCCTTTTCTTTATATTCTGCATGCTTATAAACTTGAATATATAAAAGCTTTAAAACAATAGTTGCAAAAATTATTCCCATTATAATATTTAAAACAGTATATCTTGAAATTTTTTTCTTCTTTTTAGGTTTATTTACTATCATTTAAACCTCCAATTATTTTTCTCATATTCATTATCGTAAAGCTTAAAAACATACTTATACCCAAAAAACATAAATATACTCCCGTATAGAGCAGAGAATATTCCTACTTTTATATCTATGGTTTTTCCTAAGATTTTGAAAATAACAAATATGATAAATACTTTTAATATATAAATAAATATAGAAGAAATTATAGGTATTAATCTCTTTTCCCTATATATATTTTCTCCTATAACAGCAGCTAAAAGGCATAGAAATAAATTTATAAGGCTATTTATTCCGAAAACATTGTAAAAATAGATATCTTGCAGAATTCCAGTAAAGGCTCCAATAAAAACGGCCTCTTCTCGTCCATTTATTATAGAATAAGCTAAAGCAAAAATAAAAAGAAGTTTGGGGTATGCACCATTAATAGCTAAAAAGGGCATAAAGACATTATCTAGTATTAATAATATAATTGAAATTAAAATAACAACCCATTTTTTCATTTTGCTAACCTCTAATTCTCATATTTTATATCTCTTGTTTCCTTCGGAACCACTGCAAAAATTTCTTCTAGCTTATTAAAATCTACATATGGTTTTACAATGGCTGTTTTCATAACCTTAACTTCATCAGTTTCTACTGAAATAACTTCGCCAATTCTAATTTCCTTAGGATATATTTGTCCAAGGCCTGAAGTTAATATAACATCACCCTCTTTTATTTCTGAATTTATTGGCAGATTTGTAACAACAGCTAAATTTTCATCATTGTGATTCTTATAACCACTTAATATTCCAGTAGTTTCTCTTGTGCTATCCACCATTACTGCTACTGAAACATTTTCACTTATTAAGCTTTCAGCTATTGCCCAATTACTTCCTACACTTGTTATTTTACCAACTAATCCTTTATTTGAAATAATAGCCATACCCTTTGCAAGTCCATGTTTTTCACCCTTGTCTAAAATGTAGCCCTTAGAAAAACTTTCTCCGCTATAACCTATAATTTCACTACCTATATAGTCATAATTGTTTTTTGAATCTGCAAAGTTTAAAAGTTCCCTTAATCTTTCATTTTCTTCTTTAAATTTATCATATTCTAGTAGTTTATTTTTTAATTCAATGTTTTCCTTTGTTAAATTCTTATTTTCTTCTTTTACCTCAGAAAAATTAAGAAAAAAATCTACCGTAGTTTTTAATCTTTTGTTCATATTATGAAGTACTTTTTGTAGGGGATTGGTTACAGTTGCAACACCACTTGAAACAACGCCTTTTTGGGAACTATTAGATGTGTATATAATTAAGCCTAAAAAGGTAACTGACAGCACTATAATAGTAACTGCCAGTTTATTTTTAAATAACTTCATTATTGTCCTCTTTGGCTCCTGCTTAACTCATCAAAATCATCTAATGCCTTACCTACCCCTAAAACTACACAATCAAGTGGTGATTCTGCAATGTGAACAGGCATATTAGTTTCATTATTGATTAACATATCTAATCCCCTAAGAAGAGCTCCACCGCCAGCTAACATTATTCCCTTTTCCATTATGTCTGCTGATAATTCTGGTGGTGTTTTTTCAAGAGTTGTTTTGATTGATTCGATTATTGCATAAACCGGCTCTTTTAAAGCTTCTCTAACTTGTTCTTCTGAAATAGTAACTGTCTTTGGAAGACCAGTTATCATATCTCTACCCTTAATTTCCATTGTTCTTTCTTCATCATCTATTTTATAAGCTGAACCTAATTCCATTTTTACTTGTTCTGCTGTTCTTTCACCCACCATTAAATTAAACTCTTTTTTTATGTAATTAATTATTGATTGGTCTAATTCATCTCCGGCAACTCTTAAAGATTTGCTTGTTACAATTCCTCCTAAAGAAATTATTGCAACTTCAGTTGTACCTCCACCGATATCAACTATCATACTACCTGTTGGTTCTCCAACTGGTAGACCAGCTCCTATTGCTGCTGCCATTGGTTCTTCCATTAAAACAACATCCCTTGCTCCTGCAAATTTTGCTGCTTCCTCTATTGCTCTTCTCTCAACTTCTGTTACTCCAGATGGATAACAAACTATAATTCTTGGACCTGCAAAAGATCCCTTAGTTGCCTTCTCAATTAGCTTTTTAAGCATTGTTTGAGATACATCAAAATCTGCAATTACTCCGTCCTTTAATGGTCTTATAGCAACTATATTTCCTGGAGTTCTTCCAATCATTAGTTTTGCCTCTGTTCCAACTGCTAAAGGCTTTCTTGTTGTGGTATTTATAGCAACAACTGAAGGTTCATTTAAAACTATCCCTTTTCCCTTAAGGAATACCAAAGTATTTGCTGTCCCTAAATCTATCCCCATGTCTTTATTTCTACTGAAAAATCCCATATGAATTCCCCTTTCGCTTATATTATTCCTTTTTCTTTTAAGCTTATAAATTTTTCATTTCCTACTATAATATGATCTAAAAGATCAATTCCTATTATTTTACTGCATTCCTTTATTCTAAGCGTAACATTTATATCCTCCTTACTGGGAGCAGGATCTCCTGAAGGATGATTATGGCAAATTATTATGCTTGAACTGCTTTTTTTTAATGCTTCATTAAATATTTCTCTTGGATGAACTATTGAAGTATTTAAACTTCCTTTAAAAATATCTTTTACTCCTAAGATATTATTTTTTGTATCTAGCATTATTAGTTTTAGTACTTCCTGCTTTAAATTGCACATCTCGTTTATTAAAAGATTAGCAACATCCCTTGGAGATGATATTTTTTCATTGTTTTTTATTAACCTTAAGCTATTAAATCTTTTAAAGAGTTCTCCTATAGCTAAAATTTGACTTGCCTTTATGTTCTTTATTCCTTTTACTCTTGTTATATCGCTAAGGCCTGCGTTTAACAAGCCATTAAGACCTTCAAATTCTGAAAGTAATCTTGTGCTTAGTGAAATAACATTTTCTCCCTTAGTTCCAGTTCTTAAAATAACAGCAAGCAATTCTGCATTATTTAAGACTTCTGGTCCATTTAAAAGCAATTTTTCTATTGGCCTTTCCTCTTCTGGTATATCCCTAACTTTAAGATTATTATTCATAACGTCTCCTTTAAATAATAATATTACTATTAGAAATATACCCATAAATTATATTATTTAACCTTCTTTAGCATTTTATTCAGTAAGTTTAATGGCAGTCCTACTACATTGTAGTAACACCCGTTAATCTTTTCAACAAAGACTCCACCATAACCTTGTATGCCATAGGCTCCAGCCTTATCAAGAGGCTCTCCTGTTTTTATGTAAGATTTAATTTCTTCATCAGTTAAATTTGAAAATTTAACTTCTGTATATAAGGACTCTTTTTCTACCTTATTATTTGAAGTATTAACAACAGCTAATCCAGAATAAACTCTATGGGTCTTCCCGCTTAATGATTTTAGCATATTAAATGCATCTTTTTCACCTTTAGGTTTTCCCAATATATTATTTTCTAAAACAACTATTGTATCACCAGAGATTATAATGGCATCTTCTTTTGTTTTTTCTTTAACATTCAATGCCTTTCCTAATGCTAACTCTTTAACATATTTGTCTATATCTCCATTAAATACAACTTCTGTTTCATCAAAATCACTTACACTAACATTAAAATCTTCTACTATTCTATGTAATAGTTCTTGTCGTCTTTCTGAACCTGAAGCTAAGATGTACTTCAATTTCATCACATCCTAATTATATATTAATAGCCCATTATTTAGCTTGCATTTATTAGCACTTTAAATACTAGGCAAAATAGCCCTTAGCACACATCAAAAGCTACTTGTATTAATCTTCTATAGTTTATCATTATATAAGATTGCAAACAAGTAGCTTTTACCTTCTTTATTCAATTTTTATTAATTTGTAATATTTTTGGTATCAATATCCATACTATTTTTTAATCTTACTTAAAATAGTATATATATATTCATTCTCAGAAGCAATATTTTCTTTATTTATTTTTTCCGGCATATTTTTCACATGGTTTTTATATTCACTTAAAAGCTCTGTATAATCTCCTTCACTAACTTCCTCTAAACTATTTAGCCATTCCTTAAAATCAGTAGTAGTTACTTCTTTAACATCTGCTTTATAGGCAGTATTTAATATTTCTAAATGCCCTCCCATTATTGCTGCCAGCTGATTTTCATCTAAATTCCCTTCATTTAATGATACCTTAAATTTTGCATTTTCAATATTCTTTCCATTTAATTTACTTAAAATTTCTGTACTTTCTTCTTCCTTTGTTATAGCTGCAATAACCTTAAACTTTTCTGCTTCATCCTTCACTATAAAGGAATTAAAGTCACTTTTTATTTTAGCCAAAATTTGATTTGCATTTTCTTCTTTAGAAAAATAACCACATTGAATCAAATAAAAACTTATTTCGTTCAAACCCTGATTAACTTCCGCTTCATTATTAGTATTTACAATGGGTTCTGTATCCAAATCAAATGAATCAGGTAAAAATTTTATTATAGCCCAAGCTCCAGCACCACCAATACTTATTGCAATAACTGTAGTTATAAGTATTGATGCAAAAAACTTCATGCCTTCATTTTTCTTTCTATAATTATATTTTGTGTACTTCATTTTATCCTCCCCCTCTTTTTCTTATTAATATATATTCAAAGGGAGAAGATAATATTCATTATGTAAAAAAGTAACAAGCACTTTTTTTAGTGCACTGTGAACTAAAGAAGATTGTTTCCAATCTTCTTTAATTATTTAAGCGCTTTTAAAACTTCCTTTAAGTATTCCCAAACATTTTGAACTGATTTTATGCTCATATGTTCTTCTGGTGTGTGAACATCGAATAAGTCTGGTCCAAAACTAATCATATCTAAGCCACCTAGTTTTTCATTAAATAATCCACACTCTACTCCTGCATGAATTGCAACTATATTGGCATCTTTTCCATACATCTTTTTGTAAACATCTAAGCAAAGTTCTCTAAGCTTTGATTCTGGATTGTACTCCCAACCTGGATAATTTGCAGTTGTTTCAAATTTGCAGCCAAAAATATCAGCTATAGTTTTGCTTCTTAATACTATTTCTTCTTTTAAAGATTCTACTGAACTTCTAATAGCGCTATCAAAATAAACTTTATTATTTTCTGTTCTAACAACACCTAAGTTAGTTGAACTTTGTACTAAATCTTTTATTGTAGCACTTTTTGTATCTATACCATTAGGAATTAAGTATAATAAGTTAACTGCTTTTTCTGTTGAATCCTTTGTAAATACTTCAGTTACATCTCCTTGAACTTCACATAATTGAACTTTTACTCCTGGATCTTGAGTCTTTAATTCATTTAATAATGTTTCCTGCCACTTACTAACTATTGTTTTTGCCTTTTCTACATCTCTTTCATTTATTACTATTAAGGCATCAGCTTCTCTTGGAATTGCATTATCCTTTGAACCACCATTAAGGGAAACTAATCTAAATTCAACTTCTCCTAATAAAGCTTTTAATACTCTTCCTAATAATTTATTAGAATTTCCTCTTTCTTTTATTATATCCATTCCTGAGTGGCCACCCTTTAAACCACTTATTGAAATATCTACTAAAGAAGTATTGTCAGCTCTATTTTCTAAGTCTGCAGAAAATTCAAATTTACTTCTTACTCCTCCAGAACAGCTAACTAAAAGGTCTCCTTCTTCTTCATTATCTAAGTTAATTAATATTTTTCCCTTTACATGTTCCTTGGAAACTGCCATAGCTCCTGACATTCCTGTTTCCTCATCTGTAGTTAGTAGTATTTCTAGTGGCGGATGAGGGATATCTGTGGAATCTAGAAGAGCCAAAGCATAGGCTACTGCTATCCCATTATCAGCACCAAGAGTTGTGTCAGTTGCGTAAATCATATCATTTATTATTCTAAGTTTTAAAGGATCTTTTTCAAAATCATGATTAACACCCTTATTTTTTTCGCAAACCATATCCATATGACCCTGGATTATAACAGTAGGAGAATTTTCATATCCTTTAGTTCCTGGTTTTTTTATAATAACATTTAGAGCTTCATCCTGTATTACTTGTAAATTTAATTTCTTTGCAACACTTACTAAATAATCACTTATTCCCTTTTCATTTCCTGAACCCCTAGGTATTTGGGAAATTTCTTCGAAATATTTAAAAACCTTCTTAGGTTCTAAATTTTGCAAAATATTCATATTTCAGTCTCCTTTTCCTAGTAATTTATGCTAAAATTATAGTATAGAAATAGTATAACACAAGTAAAAAAGTGTAGTACAGTATTTTACAAGGAAAAAGACAAAAGGCAAAAG
>JAAYOT010000343.1 GCA_012520205.1 Clostridiales bacterium | reverse complement strand
TAGGATACGGAAGCAGGGTGATTATTGACCTTGAAGGTGATGAGTTTGTTATAAAGACAGAGTAGCTCATGTTAGGAAATGCTTTCATTAATAGAAAGAAGTCAATAATAACAATTAAGAATTGAAAAGGAGCCGTTTACACGGCTCCTCTTTTTATATATTCAGTTTTTCTATTTCAACTCTGAAACTTCTTCTACTCAAGAACTTTTTCTACTCAGTATTATTTTCTACTCAGTGGTTCCTTTGTAGTTTTCTATCATTTTTTTAACCATTCCGCCACCAACGCTTCCGCATTGTCTAGCAGTAAGGTCTCCATTGTATTCTTTGAAGTTAACACCTAATTCTGATGCTACCTCATTTTTTAAATTAGCTAATCCTGCTTTATTACCTCTTGCCATTGTAAACTCCTCCTTTATTTTAAAAGTTGTGAAGTTCTAATAGTAATTTGTAATCTTTTGCAAAGCTAATCCATAAATTTTTTTAGACTATTTGTTTCCTTACTTTCTTCCTTCATAAGTTTCTATCATTCTCTTAACCATTTCTCCACCAACGCTACCGCATTGTCTAGCAGTTAAGTCCCCGCTATATTCTCCGAATTGTACTCCAAATTCTGAAGCCACTTCATTTTTTAAATTTTGTAGAGTTGGATTCTTTTTATTTCTATTATTTGCTGCCATGATTAATTCCTCCTTAAACTTAATGAAGTTTTTAGTTTAGGCTAGACTATTGATTTTTTCCTGCGTATGATTCTATCATTCTCTTAACCATTTCTCCACCAACGCTTCCGCATTGTTTAGCAGTTAAGTCTCCGCTGTATTCTCCGAATGTAACTCCAAATTCAGATGAAACTTGATTTTTTAAATTTTGAAGTCCTGGATTTTTCTTGTTACTATTTCTGCTTGCCATTTTGAATTCCTCCTTCTTTGCTTCTTTTGAAGCTTGTATATTGTCTTGCATAGTTAATTTTAACTTTGCACTAATAGATTGTGTAGTTTTACATATATTAAACTATAAAAATAAAACCATATAAGGAAAAAGAGCCATGAGGATGAATAAAATGGTACAAACTATAAAAAGGTTGTTTGAAAAAATCAAACAACCTTAAGTTTACTTATTTCTTTTTTGCATTTTAAATATTGAAATTACAACTGCTGCACAAATTAATGCAGATAATAAAGCTTCAGCTAATCCATTGGTAGTTACTATGGATAACAAAGCTAAAGATACGCTTCTTCTAGAATCAGAAGCAATGGTTCCATTAGCGATTAAAATATCCGCATAGTTTTTAAAATAAAATAAGTATATTGTACCAAGTACACCTATTGTATTTGTTAAGGAACCACATATTGCAGCTATTGCAATAGATAGCTTTAAATTTTTAAGTTTTGTCTTCAAAAAATTATAAGTATAATAAGCAGTAATGCCTATTAAAACTCTTGGTAGTATAGAAACTATTGGGTTATAAAAAAATGGAGACATTACTGTAGGTGCTGTTATATTTTGATAAATAGAAAACAGACCAAAAATGAATCCAATTGAAGCTCCAACAACTGGGCCTTCAATTATAGCTCCAATAATTACAGGTAAATGAAGTATTGTTAGTTTAAAAAGTGGAAGTGGTATAAAACCAAGACCAGTTAAACCTAAGAAAATACTTATACCTGATAGCATAGATATTACTACCATTTTTCTGATGTGTTCGCGAGAATTTCCAAATCCCCTTGTGTTTAACATAACAATCTCCTCCGTTCTCATTCCATAATGGATATAATTCGGCAAAAAAGAAATTTTTTTTAGGTTCAGTTTCAAAAGAATACCGACCATTATTTTTATTTTATCACATAAGATAAAACTGTAAAGAAAAATAAATAGACAAAAAATAAGTTTAAATTATTAAAATTTTCAAAAAACTTTCAAATGAGAATACTTGAAATATTATGCTATTTGTTATAGTATGTATATAACAGATAGAAAGGGGAAATGTTATGCTAAAAATTAAAAACTTTTCAAAATCATATAAAAATGGCAAAAAAGCTGTAGATAATGTTTCAATTACTTTAAATCCTGGTGAAATATTTGCATTTATTGGACATAATGGAGCAGGGAAAACTACTACCATAAAGGCAATAGTGGGAATTTTAGAGTTTGAAGAAGGAGATATATTTATAGATGGAGTTTCAATTAAAGAGGATCCAATAGGCTGCAAAAGAAAAATTGCCTATATACCTGATAATCCAGATATTTATGATTCTCTTACTGGAATTCAATATTTAAATTTTGTAGGAGATATTTACGAAGTTTCAAAGGAGGAAAGGGAAAAATTAATAAAGTTCTATGCAGAAAAATTTGAAATAATGCCTGCCCTAGGAGATTTAATTTCATCTTATTCTCATGGTATGAAGCAAAAGTTAGTTATAATATCAGCCTTAATTCATAAGCCAAGCTTACTAATATTAGACGAACCTTTTGTTGGATTAGATCCAAAGGCTTCCCATTTACTTAAGGAAGAAATGAAGGAGTTATGTAGAGAAGGAGCATCAATATTCTTTTCAACTCATGTATTAGAAGTGGCAGAAAAAATATGTGATAAGGTAGCAATAATCCAAGGTGGAAAAATAGTAGCAGAGGGCAGGATGGATGAAGTTAAGGGAGATAGTTCACTAGAAGATATATTTATGGAGTTGATAGATAATGAATAAATTATGGGTATTATTTAAAACTACTTTTATTAATTCTATTGGAATAAATAAGCTTTTAAAAGAAAAATCAAAAAAAGAGAAGGCTAGACATATTTCAATGTTTATTTTAATAGGAATTTCCATGCTATCCTTAGCCTTTTCAACAGCAATTAATTCTTTTTTAATGGCAGATACCTTAAAGCAGATGGGAATCTTAGAGTTGCAGATAATAATGGCATTTATCTTTAGTGTGGCTATTATATTTTTTACTTCAATTTATAAATCTCAAGGATTACTTTTTTCCTCTAAGGACTATGATTTTCTTATGAGCATGCCTATAAAAACTAGTACTATTTTAATAAATAAAATGCTCAATTTATTAGTAATGAATTATTTTATATTAATATTTACTTTTTTACCACAGGCCCTTGTATATTTTATTAAGTCTGAACTATCAAGCTTATATTTTATATATTTAATAATAGTGTTTATATTCCTACCCTTAATACCAATAGTATTTTCATCAATAATAGCATTTTTTATTAGTTTTATTTCTTCAAAGTTAAAATATAAAAATCTAATAATAAATTTAGGAACAATACTATTTATGTTAATAATTATGTTTGCTTCTTTTAAAAGTGGAGATTTAATTCAAAATATTATTTCAAAGAGCAAATCCATAACTGAAGGAGTTGCAAAGATATATCCACCATCAATTTATGCTTCTGCAGCTTTAGCAACTTTAAGCATTAAAGATCTATTAATATTTATAGGAATATCCCTAGTAGTATTTTCTATATTTGTGGTGGTATTTAGTAAAAGCTTTAAGACTTTAAATCTAAAATTACAAGAAACTTATAGGAAATCTAATTATAAATTAGGTGAAATTACTACTTCATCAGTAGTAGCTGCATTAATAAAGAAGGAAACGAAGAGATATTTTTCAACACCTGTTTATGTTTTAAATACAATTATTGGACCAATATTATTGTTGGTTGCAGCTATAGCAACAATATTTTTTGGGAAAGAGGCAATTTATACTATTGCTGAGGGAGAATTTAGTGAAAGTTTAATACCTTTATTTGTGATTGCTGGTATATGCGGGATTTTATCAACCTCTTGTACAACAAGTTCATCAATTTCTCTAGAAGGAAAAAATTTATGGATATTAAAGTCCTCACCAATTAAAGTTAAAGATATTTTTAAGGCAAAAATAGCATTAAACATATTGTTAATTTTACCGGCAGCCTTAGTAAGTAATATTATTTTCTTTATTTCTTTAAAATTATCAATAAGAGATTTTATATTTTCACTAATAATTACTACAATTTATTCTTTTGTCATACCAATACTTGGGCTTATAGTAAACCTATATTTTCCGAAGTTAGAGTGGACATCAGAAACTACAGTAGTAAAACAAAGTATAAGTGTTTTAATACAAATGCTTATTTCAGCTGTAATTGTTGGCCTGCCAGTACTTGTATTTATTAAAGGAAATATTACTAATTTTAACTTGTTTATAATAATAGTGGCAATTTACTTGGTAATAATATTATCACTACTGTTGACAGTTTTAAATACAGTTGGGGTTAAGTTATTTAAGAAATTATAGAATTTTGCGAAAGCAATTTTATCAGTGCACAGTGCACAGTTCACGGTTCACAGTTGAGGAAATAATTCAGCCATGCTGAATTAAGAAAATTATATTTTAGAAACTGCGTTGCAGTTTCATCCCTAACTGTGAACTGT
>JAAYOT010000054.1 GCA_012520205.1 Clostridiales bacterium | reverse complement strand
TGGAGTGTGGAGTTGAATCCAGTTTTCAAGTTTTAGATTCCAGTTTGATTTAAGTTGCAAGTGAATAGTAAGATTAATTTTAGAGAATCAAAATGCGTAGATTTGCATTTTGATTCTCTCTTATTCTGCGAATAGCATAAAAAAGAACCTATGCAACAGACTTTCATGAGTACTGTTTATAGGTTCTTTTTATTTAATATTTAAGCTTGTCTTAAATATCCATTATTCCTTTTCCTTCTCCATACATGCTGTACCAGTCTGCATTAAAGTCATCTACTGCTTTTTCTATAGATGGATTTTTAAATACTTGTTTTAATACATCTGGTCCTGCAGTTATAGATTCTGCTCCGTTTGCAAAGGCTTCTCTAACTTGTTGAACGTTTTTAAAGCTTGCAGCTAAAATCTTGCAGTCATAATTGTCTTTTTCGATTCTTCCTTGTAGTTCTCTTATAAGCTTCATTGGATCTCCATCTAGGTTGCCTATACGGTTAACATATGGAGCAATATAGTCTGCACCTGCTTCTAGAGCTAAATATGCCTGCATTATTGTATATACTGCAGTAGCAGTTATTTTTATTCCTTCTGCCTTTAAAGCCTTTATTGCTTTTAAACCTTCCATAGATACAGGTACCTTTATATAAACATCCTTATCTACTTCCTCTAAAATTCTATGAGCTTCTTTAATCATTGTTTCTGCATCTTTTGAAATTAATTGAACATGTAATGAACGTTCTTTTCCAATTATATTTCTAACTTCTCTAATGTGATTGAAGAAATCTTTTGGAGATGTAGCTTTAACAATTGAAGGGTTTGATGTTACCCCCACTATTGGTAAATACTCAACCATTTCTTTAATATCTTTTAAATCTACTGTATCAATAATAAACTCCATTTTTGCCTCCCAATACTACAAACTAAAGTGTTTGCTCAGTTCTTCCAATTATATCATCTTGAGTTTGTTTAGATAATACATTGAAGAATGCGCTGTATCCTGCTACACGTACTATTAAATCTCTGTGTTTTTCTGGATTCTTTTGTGCATCTATTAGTGTTTCCCTATCAACAACATTATATTGTACGTGGAATCCCTTTAAGCGGTTGAAGAAAGTACGAATAAGCATTATTAATTTTTGTTTATTTTCTTCTTTAGAAAGAAGGGCTGGTGTAACCTTTTGATTTAATAATACTCCACCAGTAATATCTTCTGTTGGCAGCTTAGATACTGACTTAAATACTGCTGTAGGTCCATTAGTATCCATTGAGTGAGATGGTGAACATCCTTCTGCAAGTGGTACTCCTGCATTTCTTCCATCTGGAGTTGCTAGTGTTCCTAAACCTTGTCCAACGTTCGCTGAAATTGAAGAAGTTCCTGCATAACGAAGTCCTCCAATTGGTCCTCTTCCATATCTTGTATTTGGATATTTAACTACTTCATCAATATATATATCATAAGCTTCTCTAACTAGTAGGTCTACATAGTCGTCATCATTACCATACTTAGGAGCTTCATGAATTAACATATTTTGAATTTTCTTTCCTTCTTCTCCTGCAAAGTCATTTTCTAAGGCAGTCCATAATTCAACAGGTGAAATTTTCTTTTCTTCAAATACTAATTTCTTAATTGCAGCTAAAGAGTCTGCTAAGTTTGCTATACCAACTTGAAGTCCACTTACAAAGTCATATATAGCTCCTCCCTCTTTAATTGCTTGACCTCTGCCAATACAATCCTCAGTTAATGCAGAACATAATATATCAGGCACTTCTGCTTCTAACACTAAATCACAGCAGTTTTCTATAATTACACTGTGTCTTGTAAAGTCTCTAATTATAACATCCCAAGCTTTCTTTATATCCTCATAGCTTGTCATATCTTTAAAGTGTCCAACACCTTCAGCAACCTTCATTCCTGATTTTGGATCAACTCCATTGTTCATAGCTATAAGTAATGATTTAGGGAAGTTTAAGAAACTCATACCAGTACATCTATATCCCCACTTACCTGGAACTGCTACTTCAACACATCCAATTGCACTATAGTTATATGCATCTTCTTCTTTAATTCCTCTTTCAATAAATGAAGGGATAATTATTTCGTCTGAGTTAAATGCTGGCATACCAAATCCAAGCTTAACAACTTCTATACACTCATTCATAAACTTATCATCTAATCCCTTATGGTATCTTACAGTTAAGTTTGGTTGTGGTAGTTTTGTTTGTGCTACAGATCTTAAGATAAGATATGATAATGGGTTTACAGCATCTTTCTTATCCGGAGTTTGTCCACCTATTGTAACATTTTGATATAAAGGAGATCCTGCACTAAATTGTGTATGAGACCAACTTCTTATTTTGTTTATTGTAAATGTTTTTAACCAAAGGTTAGTTAATAATTCACAAGCTGAATCTTCTGTAATAATCCCAGCTTCTAAATCCTTCTTATAGTATGGATATAAGTATTGGTCCATTCTACCATAAGATAAGGAGTGTCCATTTGATTCAATTTGTAATATTAAATGAACAAACCACATTGATTGAATAGCTTCATAATATGAATCAGCTGCTTCATAAGGTACTTTATTCATTACTCTATTAATTTCTAATAGTTCAGCTTTTCTCTTTTCATTAGTTTCTTTTTCTGCCATTTCTAAGGCTAAATCTGCATATCTCTTTGCAAAACTTCTAACTGCTTTAATAACAATTAATATGGATTCATAGAAATGATATTTCTTTATATTATTGAAATCAGTTAATTCTAAAGAATTCATTGCTTCCTTAGTTCTTCTTTCGTAATCTTTTAATCCATATTTCATAATTTTGCCGTAATCTACAGCTATGTGAGCATCTCCAGAAGTAATATTTCCTTCTGCCTTTATAATTCCTAAATCATAGAATACTTTAGATGCTGGCGGCATTGCTGCTAACCCTTTATCCTTAACAGTATTATGATACCAGAAATCTGCTATTCCTCTTAATTCTTCCTTAGTTTCCTCTGTGATATAGAAAACATCACCATCTCTTTTATCAAATTCATCTAATTCATTTATAACCCAGTCCATTGCATATTCAGGGAAAATTGGAGCACTTCTATTTGAAGAAGCTTGATTACCAACTATTACAGTTTGATCTTCAATGAAAATTGACATGTTATTTAATACTTTTTCTAACATGTAAGCTCTCTTTAAATGTATAGGCTTATTAGCATGTTCCTTATAAGCTTCTGTTGTTAATATAGCTCTTTCAGCACAAACATGTGGTTTTGCCTCTAATAACTCTTCTCTAAAATGATTCATTCTTTCTGTTAAATTTCCAAAATATTGACTCATTTTTATCCCTCCTTGTTATACTTTTATTATATCAAAACCTCTTCGTATGTCAACACTTTTTATTTCGAACGAAACTATAATAATTTCATTCGAAAGTTTTTCCTTTATTTTAACGATTTCATATGTTATAATATATACAAAGAAATCATACTAGATTATTACTGATTAAAAGATTGTTTATTTGACAATAATATGGAGGATGATAAAATGTTACCTTGTATTTTTAATATTCAAAAATTTAGTATCCATGACGGTCCTGGCATTAGAACTGTAGTATTTTTTAAGGGATGTCCCCTTGTATGTAAGTGGTGCTCCAATCCAGAATCACAAAGCCCAGCAATAGAAATAACCTGGGATAAATCTAAATGTGCTCACTGTTTAAAATGCGTTGCAGTCTGCCCACAAAAAGCAATCACTCACGAAAACAACAAAATTATAATTGATGGCAGAAAATGTGATGGCTGCCTAAAATGTGTTGATGAATGCAGTGAAAATGCACTTAAAAACGAAGGAGAATACAAAGAAATTGATAGTATAATGAAGGAGATATTAAAGGATCTTCCTTTTTATGAAGAATCTAATGGTGGAGTAACTTTATCAGGCGGTGAAGTTTTATCTCAATATAAGCAAGCTATCGAGCTTATTAATGAGTGCAAAAAAAACAATCTGCATGTAGCTATTGAAACTACTGGTTATTCATCACAAGATGAATTTAAAGCCTTAATTAAGGATGTTGATTTATTATTATTTGATATGAAGCATCATGATAGCGATAAACATTATGAAGGTACAGGAGTTCATAATGAAATAATAATAGAAAATATGACTTATGCTGCAAAAAGTGGTAAAATGATTATAGCTAGGATACCAGTAATCCCTGACTTTAATGATTCTCTTGAAGACGCTTTAGAATTCTCAAAATTACTAAAGAAAATTGGTGTTAAGGAAGTTAATTTATTGCCATTCCATCAATTTGGACAAAGAAAATACGAATTGTTAAATAGAGATTACTCTTTAAAACTAGTTAAACAACTTCATCCAGAGGATTTAAAAGATTATCAAAAAGTATTCCTTGATGAAGGCTTAAATTGTTATTTTTAGGAGATATTATGAATAAGAGACATTTACAAATACTAACATTAATAAGCCAATTTAAAAAAATAGAAGTTAAAAGCTTATCTGAGTTATGTGATGTATCACAAGTAACTATAAGAAAGGACCTAGATGAATTAGAGAAAAAGGGACTTCTTAAAAGAGAGCATGGCTTTGCAATGGTTAATAATGAAGATGACTTAAATTATCGTTTAACATTTAATTATGAAGAAAAATATCTAGCAGCTCAAAAAGCACTAAAAATTATAAACGATCATGAAACAATAATGATTGAATCTGGATCTTCCTGTGCAATATTAGCCCTGGAAATTGCAAAAGCCCATAGGGATATTACAATAATTACTAACTCCTGTTTTATACCTAGATACCTTAAAGATTTTAAGGACACTAAAATAATAGTATTAGGTGGCGAATATCAAGGAAAATCGGAAGTTAATGTAGGCCCGCTAATTAAACATAACCTAAGGGAATTCTTTGTAGATAAGCTGTTTATTGGCACTGATGGCATTAATGAAGAAATGGGGCTTACAGGCAACGACTATGATCGTTGTGAAGTTGTAAGAATGATGAAAGAAAAAGCAGAACACCTATATGTTCTTACAGACCTTTCAAAATACAATAAAAAGTCAAATTTCAAACAATTTGATTTAAATGATATTGATTATTTAATATGTGAAGATAATGTTCCGAATTCTTTAAAAGAATTATCAAAAAAACATAAGTTTAAAATTTTATAAAAATAATGGCATTTGCAAATTAATGCAAATGCCATTATTTTTATTGATTTTCAGCCTTCTGAAAATCCACTTAAACTGAAACCTAAAAATTGAAACTTCTTAACTGTTTTTGATTTGCCAATAGCATCTCTTAGGTGAATAAATCTTTTCTTCTTTCTTTAGTTTATCCATAACCTTTGATACTTCTTTTTTATCAAGACCTGTTCCTTCTGCCACTGCAGTAGCATTTAAAGGCTTATCATTTTTAACAAAGTAATCTAAAACAATATTATAATTTTCCATATCATTCATCTCCTTCATTAATTTTCTTAATACTATTTTACATAATAAATGGTATGGATCTCAAGTGTAAATTAGAAATTTTATTACTTATTTATAATAATTAACAAATAATTAATATTTATCGATAATTATTTTTTAATTTCTTCAATTAACTCTTTAAAGGAGATTTTATTTAAATCTAGTTCTGCTAGTTCAACTTTATTTTCAATTATTTTTTTCAAAATCATAGATTCCTTATTGTCACCTACTAAAATTGCTCCAATGATAATATTATCCTTTATAAATACTCTCTTGTATATTTCTTTGTCCTTATCCTCTTCAATAACTGTTATCTCACAATTTTCTTCATCAATATTTCCAGCAGAAAAAATTGAAATATTAAAGGCATTCATCATAGTAACTGGTGTTATAATAGAATAAACTTTCTCCTTGCCCGCCATATTATAGCCAGCTACCTTTCCTTCTTCAGAGGCAACCATCCAAAGGCCTCCAACTTGCCCTTCTAATTCTGCAACATCACCAGCAGCATAAATATTTTCTATGTTTGTTTGCATTTTATTATTAACTAGTACCCCACGATTAATCTTTACTTCAGTATTTTCTAATAATTTTACATTAGATCTTATTCCTACAGAATAAATTATCATATCACAATCTATATTAGTTCCATCCCTTAAAGTAACACCATCAACATAGTCTTCTCCTGTAATGCTTTCTACTTGTGCATTTAAAAGAATTTTTATATTAGCCTCTTCTATTTTCTTTCTTAGAATATCAGAAGCTCTTTTATCTAACTGGCGGGGCATTAACCTTTCCAAAGCTTCAACTACAATAACATCTTTGCCTTCCTTACTAAAAGCCCATGCTGCTTCTAATCCCTGTACTCCCCCACCTATATTTAATATAGTTTCTTTATCTTTAACATTTTTTTTAATCTCTTCAATGTCTTCAAGCTTTCTTATAGTAAAAACATTTTTCTTATTTATACCTTCTATTGGGGGGATAAAATTACTTGCACCAGTAGCTATTAATAACTTATCATATTCTAAACTACTTCCATCATTTATTTCAATCTTATTATTTACAGTATCAATAGCAAGAACTTCTTTATCTAAATATAAATTTACCTTATTTGAATCATACCATTCCCTTTTTTGAAGGAGGAATTTGTTTTCTTCAATATTATCAAAAAGCCCCTTTGTCAACTTTATTCTATAATAAGGATAGGATTTTTCATTTTGAAACACATATATATTTATTTCCTTATTAACTTCCCTAATTGCCTTTATTGCACTTACAGCTGCAATACCTCCCCCAATAATCACTATATTTTTATTCAACACAATCACCACCATTATATTAGTTAGAAATTTTCTATAATTTATATTATTATAGCATTAATTAAACTTATTATAAGTCTAACCAAATAATCTTTATGTGATTCAAATCAAAAGATATAAATGGTCATACAAATTACTATAAAGCAAATAAGGAAGCCGTATTTTCGACTCCCTGCATTATCAGATATTATAATTTATTTAAACATCTTTTCATAAACAATATTTATTAGCTCATCTTCGCTTAAACCATCAATAGTTGATATTTCTATCATTTTATTTGGTGAAATAATAATATAGTGATGTCCATGTTCATTCATATAAACTTTTATGTCCTCTGGCAAATTAGTTTTCTTTTCTATATAATCAACTTCAATTTTATCTTTAAAGGCCCATACTTTATCAAAGTTATATTTAACTAGCCATTCAAATTTACTTTCAAATAAGCTATAACTTAAATGAATTTTTTCACCCTCATTAAGGTAAAGCATATATGATGCTATAGATGATTTCCTACTACTTACGTATGAGTTGCCTTCTAAATTTTTATCTCCAAAATCTTCAAGGGTTAATATTTTTTCATTTTCTATTTCACTATATTCATAGTTATTATTTTCTTTTAAAAGCCTACTAAAAATTATATTGTTTAAGATTCCAATTGAAATAATAAAAATTACTAAGGACAATAATACATAAGAAATTGTAACTATAATCTTATTATTTTTATAATTTTTATTTTTTACTAACGATATTATATAGTTAAATATAGCTGCTAATAGCAAAAATAAAATTAAAAAACCTAGCATATTAAAATCATGTTCAAGAGCAATTACTATTAATACTAAAAGGGTGATTACCGACATTATTTTATATATGACTTTTCTTATTGCCACACTTGCTGTAAAATCATAAGATACTTTTTCACCCTTATATAAGTTTCTTCCTCCTTTAATACTAAACACTAAAAAACTAGCTATTCCTATAAACTCATGGATTGCAAAAATAGTAAGCTGCAAAAGAACACCTAAACTTAAAGAATTAGCTAAAAAATGTGCATCTGTACCTCCGAAGGTTATGAGATATTGGGGAAATAAAAGAATTATTATATTTATAAAGTTTAACAAAACATGTTTTAAAGATGCTTTCCTAATAATATTAAACTTTTCAAATTCATCAGTATGAATTTCTACTTTCTCTTTCATGCCTTCACTACAATAAATTTGTATTTTCTCTCTTTCACAAACAAAATCCCAACCAGCTTTTTCACAGTATTCTCTATATTCTAAAGCCCTTTCACTATCCTTTTAATGCCATTTCTTCAAAATAGTCTTCTAAATGCCTATATTCATAAGGCAAAAAATTGTATATAATATATTTAGTGTTTTTAAACCTCATCATATTCTCCCCCTAAAAATAATCTACCATCTTCTATTAAATTCATTAATCTACTATACTCTTCCTTTAATATATCTAAACCCTTATCTGTTATTATATAGCTTCTTTTTCTTCCAACCACTTCTGTTTCCCTAATCATTTCTTCCTTTTCAAACCTTGCCAATAAAGCATATAAGGTTCCTGGTCCTACCTTTACTCGTCCCCTAGATATTTCCTCCACACTTTCCATAATATCTACCCCACACCTCTCCTCAAGTAGCGAGAGTAAAATATAATACATTGGCTCTGTTAAATTTTGAAATTGTTCTCTTGCCATTTACCTTCACCTCTTATATCGATACTCGATATTGAAAATATACATAACCAATCCTTTGGATAATATTACCTTAATTATAATATCGAGCATCGATATTGTCAATAATACCTTGTAATTTTTACTAATTTATATTAACTTTTTACAAAATCATTCATATAATGACACTGTAGATTAATTTAAAAGGATTAGGTGAATATGTTAGACTACGGCTATAGAAATCATTGTTATCCTGTTGTTTGGGATAATTACTGGAGAAACTATAGAGTGGATGTTGAAACAGCAGTACAAATCGCTCTGCAACATGTGCCAGGTAGAGTAATAAAAGTAGAATTAGAGTATGATGACGGCTTATTAGTCTATGAAATTCATATCCGTACTGAAGGTGCCCTTTATGAAGTTAAGATACACGCTAACACAGGACAGGTATTAAAAATCGAAAGAGAATATGATTAAATCTGTTTCGATTTTTAAAAGGAACTTAGTAATGAAAGTTACTAAGTTCCTTTTATATTAAAATTTATTAAGTAGCTATTTTATAAATTTAAAAATGCTTCAAATCTAGCTTTTGTCTTTTCTTCTCCTAGTATTTGCATAATAGTGTAAAGATCAGGAGTATTACTTCTATGGGATAAAGCTGCTCTTACAGCTCCTGCTACATCTGAAATCATTCCTTTATATTGGTCTGGATTTGCTTTGAATTCTTTTCTATTAGCACAGTATCCAAGTCTTGCTCCTATTTCTTTTAATTCTTCAAACCAAGCTTCTTGGCTTCCTGAATTAAAGTTAAACTCATCTTTGTAAGTTTTGATAATTTCTTTTGCAGCTTCTAAAGTTAAAGTCTTTGGAAGTTGTACATCTTCAGCTCTTTCCTTGTTAAATAATTCATCGAAGAAGTAATCAATCTTTCCTTTAACGTCTTCCCATTTTCCGAAGTCTTTTCTTGGTTTTGGACCTTCCTTATCTATATTAAAGATTTCCTTAGCCATTGCTTCATTATTAGTAACTAATTCATACATTTCCTTATCATATTCTTTAGCCCAAGCAGTATATAAATCATATACTTTTTCTGCCTTAAACTTACAAATAACATCCTTACTTACATCATTTAATTTAACTATGTCAAATAAAGCGCCTGATTTACTCATTTTATCTAAAGCAACTGGGAATTCATGATAATCAGTATGTGGATTTTCTACTCTCCAATCTTCAAAGCTTGAATTTATTATGTTTAATAAGTATTCAATTACAGATTGTGTTGGATATCCAACTTCAGTGTAGTATGAAACTGCAGCTTCTGCATCCTTTCTCTTTGATAATTTTCTCTTAGATCCATTATCATTTTTCATTATTGTTGGAATATGAGCATAATTTGGTCTATCTAAACCTAATGTATCAAATAATTGTACATGTATTGGAAGAGATGATAACCATTCTTCCCCTCTTATTACATGAGTAGTTCTCATTAATGCATCATCTACTACGTGAGCAAAATGGTATGTCGGAAGACCATCTCCCTTAATTATAACTATATCTTGGTTATTTTCTGGGAAGCTTATATCTCCCTTTATTAAATCATGAAAATCAACTCTATTATCAATATTTCCTGGTGATTTAAATCTTATAATATAGTTTTCTCCATTGTTTATTTTTTCAATTGCTTCTTCTGCAGATAAATTTCTATCTGTAGCAAATTCTCCATAATATCCTGGAGTTATTTTGGCTTCAATTTGTCTTTCTCTTAAGGCTGCTAACTCTTCTGGTGTAGCAAAAGAAGGATACGCTAATCCCTTTCTTATAAGATCCTTTGCAAAGGCTTCATAAATTTCTTGTCTTTGGCTTTGACGGTATGGACCATAATCTCCAATTGAAGTATCTTCTCCAGTCATTCCTTCATTAAAGTCCATTCCAAAGTTATGCATTGTTTCTATTGTATCTTCAATTGCACCTTCCACTTCTCTTTTTTGGTCTGTATCTTCTATTCTTAAAAAGAAAACACCTTCACTTTGGCTAGCTAATCTTTCATTTATTAAAGCAGCAAAAACTCCTCCAATATGTTGAAATCCTGTAGGTGATGGTGCATATCTTGAAACTATTGCACCTTCTTTTAGATTTCTTTTTGGATATTTTTCAAGATAATATTCTGGTGTCTTATCAATGTTTGGGAAAATTAAATCTGCTAATTTTTCTAAACTCATTTGTTTTCATTCCTTTCTATATATAAAAAAGTCTCCCCCCCTAATATTATAGGACGAAAGACATTATTCCGCGTTACCACCTAAATTGATTAGTAATACTAATCCACTCAAATCTCTATAAGGGGAGAACCCATAAACCTACTTGCTATAATTCTTATGCTGTTTCAGTTTATAACTCCAGAGCTTCTTTCCATAGCTTTAAATTCCAGGCTTCCACCATTCCCAGATCTCTATAATTTAAACTTCTACGTACTCTTCTCCTTCAAAGTTTTTATATTATATTATGACAGTAATATTATACCTATACAATTAGTATTTGTAAATATC
>JAAYOT010000342.1 GCA_012520205.1 Clostridiales bacterium | reverse complement strand
TTATAAACTTTTAAATTATTACCACAAATATCTTTTAAATTATAAGTTATTTTACTGTTTATGTTTTCTAATATATTTGTAAAGTAATCTTTTGTCATGGGATCATTAAAATTAGAATTAATCATTGGCCCATGAAAGGTAGGAAATCTACATTTTTTATTGATATAGTTTAGCAGTAAGGTAATGTCACTATAGCCACAAAATATCTTAGGATTCTTTTTAATAGTATTTAGATCTAAATAATTAGCCATTCTAATAGATCCATAGCCACCCCTATAACAAATAATAGCATCTACATCTTTATCAGCAAACATTCTATTAATGTCATCTGCCCTTTCTTTATCAGTACCTGCTAAATAGCCATAGGTGTTAAATATGTTTTTCCCAATTTTTATTTTATATCCAAGGCTCCTAAAGAAATTAATATTTTCAGTTGCTTTTTCTATATTATCTGTAGAGGCAGGAGCTATTATTCCGATAGTTGAAGTTTCTTTATTAATAGACTTAAGCTTAATCAAAATTTCACCTACTTTTTTATTTTATAATATATTATATATTACAAAATAAAAAAGAAATGTTCCTTTTATGAGAACATTCCTTTTTTATAAAGAACATAGGCAGTACCTAAAGTTAATACTAGTATTATGAGATTAACTATTTCAAAACCATAAGGATGATGAATTAAAGGCATTTTAACAAAGTTCATACCAAATATTCCACCGAATATTTCTGGTATAGCCATTAATATAGTAACAGCAGCTAAAACTTTCATAACTATATTTAAATTATTAGATATAACTGAAGCGAAGAAATCCATTGTACTAGCTAGTATGTTGCTATATATTTCTGTCATTTCTATAGCTTGTTTGTTTTCTATAATAACATCTTCTAAAACATCCTTATCTTCTTCATATTTCTGCATAATATCAAGCTTTAACATTTTTTCTAAGGTAATTTCATTAGCCTTAAGTGAGGTAGAAAAATATACTAGTGATTTTTCTAATGAATGTAATTGAATAAGCTCCCTATTTTTCATTGATTTATGAAGTCTTTTTTCTATTATTAAGCTTTTTTTATCTATTTGCCTTAAATAAAGCAAGTAATTAGATGCAATCTTACTTAATATTTGAAGAATAAATCTAGACTTTTTAAAAGTATAGAAGGACTTAACTTTTCCATTAATAAAGTCTGTTATTATACGACTGTTTTTCAGACAAACTGTTATTATTTGCTTTTCAGTATGTATTATTGCTAGAGGATAAGTATCATAGGTAAGAGAATTAGCTTCCATTTCTGTAAATGGAATATCTACAACAACTAATATACAATTATCTTCTATATCTATACGGGAGGTTTCTTCATCATCTAAAGGTGCCTTTAAAAAATCTAGTGGAACATTAGTTTTTTTAGAAATTAAAATAAGTTCTTCATCAGATGGAGCAACAACATTAATCCAGCAGCCACTTTCTATGTTTTTTAATATTTTTAATGATGAATTTTCCTCGCTAATGCTTTTATAAATCTGAATCATCTCTAACCTCCATATATTAAATACTCCTTTAATTATACTATAATATAAAATGCCTAATAAGGAAAATAGAAAATTAATATTCTAATAAATAATAAATTAGGAGTGTAAAAAATAGGCCCAGATTTTAGAGCCTATTTTTTATAAAATTCCTTTTTGATTTCTCCTAATAAATTTTCATTAATCATAATATCATGTCCAGTAAAGGCAAGAGATAAAGCAGCTTTCATAGCTTCATTAAAGCCATGGTCAGAAATTGTAGCCTTTGCAAACTCTTTTGTTCCATATTCTATTTCTTCATCCTCTATTATTGAGAAGTAAGGGTGAATTGCAGGAACCTTTTTACTTACAACACCAAGACTTAAACCTGATTTAATATCTCTAGGTGCTTCAATATTTATTATTCCATTTTCCTTAAGATTGTGGCTGAACAACCTATTTAATGTTCTATTAGTATTTAATTCTTCACTTTCAGGTTCATATAAGGATATAGAATATTGAACCCTAATTAATTTTGATACATATATTACTATTTCCCTAATTTTATTCTCTACTATCCTAACTACATCCATTTCTTTACCTCTAATGTAAAACTTAGCTTCAGCTTCTGAGGGTACTAGTAGTGGTGTAGAGCCTCCCTTTGATAAAATTGAGTTTATTTCAATATCTTTAGGAAATCCTTTAAGTAAGGAATTTAGTATATTAAAGGTTAGTAAAATTCCATCTAAGGAGTTATAGCCTTCCTTATTTAAAAAACTAAAGCCGTTACTACTTGAAAATTTAACTTCCATAGGAACTATTGCAGAAGAACTGCCGCTTTCAGAAGTAACTATATCAGGATGGGCTACTAAGACAGCATCAATATCATCAAATACTCCCTGCCTTACCATTACAGATTTTGTTCCCCCTAAATACTCTCCAGGGCATCCAATTATTATTACGGAGCCATTAATTTTATCAATAATTTCTCCTAAAGTAACTGCTGCAGCAATAGAGGTAGAAGTTAGTAGATTATGTCCTGTTAAATGTCCTTC
>JAAYOT010000341.1 GCA_012520205.1 Clostridiales bacterium | reverse complement strand
CTTTTGTTTGCCTCCTATTAAAGGTGCTATGCACAATAAAATTTTAATTTTACATTATATATTCACATTAAAGGGGCTGTTGAGTCAGCCCCATTTAAACTATATAAAAAAATCATACTATATCTATTTATTTTAGTCAAAGGATTAAGAATTTTTTTACATTTATTTAATTAAAATCTTTTATGAATATTAATCAATAAATTTATTTAGGGCCTTTGCTACTCCATCATCTACATTAGTAGAAGTTATGTAGTCTGCAATTTCCTTTAGGGGCTCAATGGCATTCCCCATAGCTACTCCTAAGCCTGCATACTCAATCATTGACAAATCATTTTCGTTATCACCTATAGCCATAATTTCTTCTCTTTTGATTCCATAATATTCAGCTAAAGCCTTAACTGCTGTACCTTTTGATACTCCTTTATTGCCTATTTCCACACTTCTTGAACCTGCTCCAAAATAAACAATTCCTTCTATATCTTTTAATCTTTCTTTTAGTTTAGCTATTTTTTCAGGTTTAATTGAAAAGGCAATACATTTTGTTATATCATTTTGATTTTTTTCAAAAAACTCTTTCCATTTTTTCTTATCTTTAATTACGTGATACTTTATTTTCAGGTTTTCATACCCAACTTGTTTTGTCATATATATTTTTGTGCCTATTTCAGTTATTAGGCTGCTTGAATAGATTCCACCAAGGGTATAAAAATGGAAAAACACCTTCATTTCATATAACAAGTCGATTAATTTTAAACATTCTTTTACACTTATAGGATTTTCATATATAACTTTATTACTAACCTTATCCCTTACTATTGCACCATTTGCAGCAATAACTGGAGAGTTTACTCCTAGAAAATTAGAAAAATATTCTGCATTGTTATATATTCTTCCTGTTGTAACTACTATTTGAATTCCTTTATCGTGAACTCGTTTTATTGCATTTTTATTTGTTTTAGATATTTTTTTCCCTTTTCCAAGTAAAGTTCCATCCATATCAATACAAACCATCTTGTAACTCATAAAAGACTCCTTCAAATTGTTTTATAGTATATATAATATCATCTAAAAAGACCTTCGACAATAAATTTAACAATTCTTAAAATTAATGCTGCTTATATTTTTACCAATAATACTTTCTATATTGTTTGTATTATGAACTATTATTATAAATTATTATGGATATTTATTTTTTATTATTCAATTCTGAAAAAACATAAATTAAAGGAGCTGTCTAATCAGCTCCTTAATCAATAGACAAGATAGGATTGAAAATTGACACTTTTGCTTGTTTGGCTATGCATTTTGCATTATAATTGTACACTGCTTCTTATTTGTGAGGTTTCTCCGTCATAATCAAATGCTTCTATTGAAATAACTCTTCTATTATTTACTGGAGCTGGTAATTTTGAAACATTAATTCTAAAACTTGTATCATTTTCTGTTACAGTACCTATCCAAGATCCATTTTGGAATATATTATATCCTAAAAGGTCAACATCTGGGTTCTTATCCCAATAAACTGTTAAGGTATTACCATTAATAAAGGCATTTAATCCTCTTACTTGCCTTGGTTGTCTTAAATAATCCACATTATCAGGTCCCCAGTTTGCATCAACTGGATTTGATACACCAGCTACTCTTTCAGATTCACTATATTGCCAGATTCTCCAACGTGTCCATCCTCCTACATCTGGCGGGAATGGTGGGTTTGTTGGAATGGCTGTGTACATAGCTATCCAAAGAGGCATTGTTTTAAGGGGCTGAGTTCCTTGGGAAGTTCTAAAATCATTATACAATTCTACAAAGAACACACCTGTATATAGCATTAATCTTCTTCTTGTTCTTCTTTCAAACCTCTCTTTAAATCTAAGTACCCAATTAATTAATGCATCAGTACTCATTTTTGGCTCTATGGGTGTCTCAACATCTAACACCGGGAATAAGTCACCAAAATTTCTTATACCAAATCCCTCCTGTAATATATTTATAAAATCATCACATTGAGAATCAGCTGTATTTAAATCATAGGAAGGTACAGCATAGTGGTATGCACCAACAGGTATTCCAAAATTTCTAGCTTCCCTTGCAAATTCAAGGAATCTTCTGTCAACCCTAAATCTGCCTGTAGCTGAGCCTGAAGCTCTTAAATATAAAAAATCTACTGTTCTTGCTAGTGTTGTAAAATTCACATCTTGTGTGTACTCATTGATATCTATTCCAAAGGTACTATTTGGGTTTCTATTTTGCATATTTCCTCCAAGAAAAAATAATCTCTTTATTAATTTATTAAATAGAACCCTAATTGTTACTATTATTTATCTTCAAATAGTTTTAATTTAACATAAAAATTTATATTATTCTTTTCACATTCAGCCCAAATTTCACCATTATGTAATTCCACTATATTCTTAGATATTGCTAAGCCAAGCCCACTGCCTTTAACATTAGAATTCCTAGCTTCATCCACTCTATAAAATCTATCAAATATTTTATCTAATTTTTCCTTGGATATGTTTTCTCCCTTATTATTAACCTTAATAAAAACATAGTTTGATTTTTCATAAGTCAATATACTGATTTTACCTGGTTTAAAGGAATATTTAATTGCATTTGATATTAAATTTTCGAAAACTCTAACCATTTTTCCAGGATCTATGTCAACTAAGCTGTTTGACCCCTCAAAATGAGTTTCAATATCTAAATTATTTTCTTCAAAAACATAGACATATTCCTCTATGATTTGGGATAAAAATTCAGCAATATTTACTTTTCTTTTTTCTAAAGATACAGTTCTATTACTAAGCTTTGTATATTCAAATAAATCCTCTATTAGATTTTTTAGTTGGGTTGATTTATTAAAAGCTATATTTAAGTAATCCTTCATTACCTTTTCATTTTCATATTTTCCTTCCTTTATAAGACCAATATATCCCATTATAGAAGTTAAGGGAGTTCTTAGATCATGGGAAACATTTGTTATTAATTCATTTTTTGTTCTTTCTGCTCTTCTTTCTGCTTCAATTCTTATTTGAACTTCTTCTGCCATATTATTAATATTTTCAGCTAAATGCTTTATTTCATCTTTTCCTCTTGTTTCTATTCTATAAGATAAATCTCCACTTGAAATTATCCTAAGCCCTGATTCAATTTCTTCAATATATTTCATCTTTTTATTAGTTATTATAATGAAAATAGCTATAAATATTATTACTGATAAAAATAAGGCTAAAAAGGAATTTTCATCTACATAGTATTCGTAGGTTATGTAAGGAACTGGTATTTCATAATAAAAAAGATATAGTCTATCTTCTCCTATCTTTAAAGGATATAAAAAGACCTTCTCACTTGAATAATCTTCCTGCTTGTTCACCTTGTTAATTACGCTGTAAATATCTATTTTATCCTGAACATCACCATTAACCCTAAACTTAATACTTCCATCTAAATCAGTAATATATATCTTGGTGTTACCATTATTATATTCATTTAAGATAGATTGAATTGAATCCTTTTCTTCAATGCTTTTAATTTCTTCGCCAATTTCACCATTTAATCTTTGAGATAAATATATAGCATTTTGTCTAATTTCTTCAATATTATATTCTATATTGCTTATAGTTTCATCTTTTGCCAGCATTCTATTAGCAAAGCTATAAAACACACTTGATAACAAAAAGCAAATTCCAAATACTACAACAAGCTCAAACCTTATACTTTCTTCTATTTTTGAATATATTAATAGAATTAAATTCCTTGCTCTCCCTCCAAGGGGTGAATTAAAAAACTTTTTTACTATCCCCAAGAACAATCTAAAAGGCCAAGTAAAAATACTCTTACGTTTTTTCTCCTTCTTTTTACTTATCAATTTTGTAGCCTACCCCCCAAACAGTTTTTATAAACTTAGGATTTCTAGAATCCTCTTCTATTTTTTCTCTAATCTTTCTTATATGAACCATTACAGTATTATCTGACTGCATAAACTCCTGCTTCCAAACACTACTATATATATTTTCTATGCTAAATACTTTCCCTCTGTTTTTTCCTAGTAAAACAAGTATGTCAAATTCTGTTGGGGTTAATTTAATTTCTACTCCTTCTTTAGATACTTCATGAGTTTCTAAATTAATAATAAGATCCTCTATTTCTAAGATATTGATTTTATCTTCTTTGTTATTATCACTTACCTGACTTTTATTAAATCTCTTATATCTTCTAAGCTGGGATTTAACTCTAGCTACAAGTTCAAGGGGATTAAAAGGCTTTGTTAAGTAATCATCAGCACCAGTATTTAAGCCTAATATTTTATCAATATCCTGAGACTTTGCAGATAACATTATAATAGGCATTTCTCTTTCTTCTCTAATTTTTAGGCAGGCTTCTATACCATTTAGCTTTGGCATCATAATATCTAAAATAATTAAATCCACTTCTTTTCCCTTTAGAATTTCTAAAGCTTCCTCTCCATCTTCAGCCTTTAAGGTATTATATCCTTCCCCCTTTAAATAAATATCTATTAAATCTCTAATTTCCTTTTCATCATCAACAATTAAAATAACTTCATCCTTCAAAATAAACACCTCAATTTATACATAGTAATAATTTTAATATACCATAAAATTATTAATAAGTTATTCTTATATTTATTTTAGAGGCTAGACCTTAATATTAGTGAGTATAATTTCTTAAAAAAACCTTAAATCTAGATTTCAGATTTCAGGCTTTGCCAGGGTG
>JAAYOT010000340.1 GCA_012520205.1 Clostridiales bacterium | reverse complement strand
CTAATAAAGGGACGAAAGGATAACTTCGCGGTACCACCCAAATTGCTATAAAAATAGCCACTCTACTGACACAATTATGCCATTTCAAGGATATCGGTTTGAAGCCGTCTAAGTCTACTTAAGTGGGAATATCACTTGTTCGGTTAGATACTCAGAGATGTTCTTCACTAATAGCTTCGTATAAGGCTCACACCATCCCTTACTCGCTTAAACTACATCATATTAGCTACTCTTCTCGTCATCGTGTTTAACTATTTTATATTAATTTCGATTTTACACCAATTCACTAACATTTGCAACTTAAAATCATATTATAATTAAAGGAAATATTTTAGGGGGATTTTATGGGGAAGGATAATTTTTTAGAAAAAAAGTTTATAGAATTAAATAAGTTAAAGTCAATGTTAATAACATATCCAGAGGATTATAAAGAAAATATATTTGAAACCTTTAAGAAAGTTTGTAACCAAATTGAAAGCTATTTGGAAAACTCAGCTTTTCATAGATACCATAGGGTAAATGAATTTATTAATTTATCTAGGGAAGAAGTAAAGATGTATGATGGTAAGGATGGAAGGCCTGCTTATATTATAGTTGATGGAATAGTATATGATGTTACTGAATCGGAAGAATGGAAATACGGAAGGTATTTAGGAGCAAGGGCTGGAGAAGATTATACGAATTTATTTAAAAATGGCAAGGAAGAATCTATGCCTATATTATCAAGCTTTAAGGTTATTGGTGTAATTAAAGAAAATATGAAATAAAAGTGGAACTGCGCTATTCAGTTCCACTTTCATAAGAAGCAACTAGAGGAGCTGGGAAATTGAGCATTCTAGCATCTTTAACTATTTTTTTATAATCATATTCTAATTCTCTAAATTTAACATCTATATTTTTATTTTCATCAATATTAAGGATTGCATAAGTTATATTAGGTCTGCCTATTTTAGGTTTACCAACACTACCAGGATTAATAAATATTTTATTATTAAATTTTTTATAAGAAGGTATGTGGGTATGACCGCAAACAAGAATATCTTCCTCCAGGTTTTTCATTACCTCTTCAGTGTTTTCTTTATCTTCATATAAGTATTCATTTATTGCATTTGGGCTTCCGTGGGTAAACTTAATTTTAACTCCCTTTATATCGTAGTCTAGAAAAGTTGGCAAGGTTGATAGATAGTATTTATTTGAAGTTCTAACTTCCTCACTAGACCAAGGAAGGGCAAAGGAATTAACAGCATTATCCCTAATAAAAGTAAAATCACCATCAACTACAGAAGCATCATAGTTTCCCTTTAAGCAAGGTATATTTCTTCTTTTTATTAAGGCTATAACTTCATTTGGATGAGGTCCATATCCTACTAAATCTCCAAGGCAAATGGTCAAATCTACCTTCTGCAAATCAATATCTTCAAAAGTCTTCATTAGTGCGTAAATATTTCCGTGTATATCTGAAATTACTGCTATTTTCATTCTTGATCCTCCTATAAATTCTTAATTAAAATTATATCATTTTACTTATTTTATATAAATGGTTTTATCTTATCAAAAATAGATATTATTTTTAGTATGAGTTATATTATAAATATAATAAAAATTTAGGAGGAAAAGGATGAAGGCAAGTGGTTTTCTCCAGG
>JAAYOT010000339.1 GCA_012520205.1 Clostridiales bacterium | reverse complement strand
TTTTTATATGTAAACAAAGTATCTCCCTTGCTTACTGTTTGTCCATTTTCTACAGATAAGGTCTCTACTTCACCTTTTGTAGGATCTAAGTATATTACTTCTCTTTCCAATGGCACTATAGTACCATTGATAAATACTTTTTCATTTGATGGAATACTTAATAACTTCATGCTTGTTTCTTTACTATTTACACCGGAACATCCAGAAAGAACAACACTAATTGCTGCAACTAATACTGTTCCTATTAGTAACTTTCTTTTCTTCATATATACACCTCATTCTTCTATTTTTTATTTACAGATCTACAAGTTAATTTTACTACTAGTACCATATTATGTCAATAAATCATTGTTAATATTTCCTAATGAAACAACTTGTATAAAGTAACAACTTATTATTTGATATAAGTTGTATTTAATGATATAATATTTTTAAATTTTTGAAAAATTTACTATAAATATTATGCTGAATTCCTTTTAGGAAACGGGGGAACCAATTTCTGGGGTGAATCTTATTTAGATGGGTACCCTTACCCAAACCCGACAGCTAACCTCGTAAGCATTAAGGGGAGTAATATATAGGACGTCAAAGACAGTCCTTTTTCATTGTATTAAGCAATTTTTTGTTTCTATAATGTTCCCCATCCATTATTTAAAAGAAATAAGAGGAAGGTGAGAAAATGAAAAAATTTTTCAAAAGACTATTATTACTACTAATCGCACTTATATCGCTATCACTAATTAAACCAGCTACTATATCACAGGCTGATAATGCAAATAAGGAAATAGCATTTGCAGATGCAGGTTGGGACAGTATAAAATTTCATAATGCTGTTGCAGGTTTAATTGCTCAGGAACTTTACGGTTATACTTGGAGGGAGGTTCCAGGCTCAAGTACTGTATTGCATGAAGGCCTATTAAAAAATGAAATTGATGTTCAAATGGAAATGTGGTCCAACAACTTAGCTACTTATGATAAGGACCTGAAAGATGGCAAATTCAAAGAACTTAGCATAAACTTTGATGATGATTACCAAGGTTTTTACGTACCAAGATATGTAATAGAAGGTGATCCTGAACGAGGTATTGAAGCTATTGCCCCAGATTTAAAATACGTATGGGATTTAAAAAACTATCCTGAATTATTCCCAGATGATGAAAAGGCAGGTATGGGACGAATTTACGGTTCAATTCCAGGCTGGGAAATAGATAAGGTTTTATATAATAAATATCTTCATTACGGCTTGGATGAAAACTTTATATATTTTAGACCGGGTTCTGATGCTGCATTATCCTCTGCTATAACTGCAGCTTATGAAAAGGGAGAACCAATAGCTGCTTATTATTGGGAACCAACTTGGCTTTTAGGTAAATATGACATGGTTTTATTAGAGGACGAGCCTTACGATCCAGACACATACCTAGATGGTAAAACCGCCCTTCCTGCTGTTAAGGTTACTGTAGGCGTAAGTCCAGCCTTCTATGAAGATAATCCTGAAATGGTAGAATTTTTAAGTAATTATAAAACTTCAAGTGCTTTAACTTCTGAAGCTCTTGCCTATATGCAGGATACAGGAGCTAATTATGTTGAAACTGCAAGATGGTTCTTAACTGAGCATAGCGAATTGCTGGATGAATGGTTAAATGAAGAAGATGCTGAAAAGATGAAGGGGCTTTTATCTGGAACTGAAGAAGGTGGTTCTTTAAACTGGCTTCATACTTTCCCTTTTAAAATTCCTTTAAACTTAGAAGGGATTGATAATTCAGTAAGAAACTTTAGTGTAAAATACTCTTCAATATTCGATAGTATGAGAAGCGGATTAACAAACTTTGTTAACTTAATTTATTCAATATTAAACTTTATACCATGGTTTATATTTATAATAATCATTTTCCTTATTTCATGGAAATTAACAAGTAAGATAAGTAAGGGAATTTTATACTCTCTTCTACTCTTGTTAATTGGATCTCTTGGATTATGGAGTTTTATGAATGAAACATTATCTATTGTTATAGCCTCTGTTTTAATATCTCTTGCTTTAGGTTTTCCCCTAGGGATATTAATTTCAACCAGTGACAGGGCAAATATGATAGTACGCCCAATTTTAGATACAATGCAGACCATGCCAGTATTTGTTTACTTGATACCAGCTTTATTATTCTTTGGTCTTGGAAAAGCACCAGCAGTAATAGCTACAACTATATATGCTGTAGTTCCAATTATTAGGCTTACTAGCCATGGAATTAGGCAGATAGATAAGGAAGTAGTTGAAGCTAGTATTGCTTTTGGATCTACTAAATTACAATCTCTTATAAAAGTTCAAATTCCACAAGCCCTGCCTACCATAATGACTGGTGTAAACCAAACTCTTATGATGGCAATGAGTATGGTAGTTACTACTTCAATGATTGGTGCTACTGGTCTTGGAATGGAAGTTTTAATAAGTGTAAACCGTGTAGAAATAGGTAGAGGCCTTATATCTGGTACAGCAGTAGTTATAATCGCTGTAATCTTAGATAGAATTACACAAGGTTTAGTTAAAAAAAGCGAGGTGAATTTCAATGACAAATAATAATGATACTATTTTAAGTGTAAAAAACCTATATAAGCTTTATGGCTCTGATAGAAATAAGGCAATAAAATTAAAGGAGCAAGGATTAGATAAAAATGAAATTTACAAAAAGACTGGAGTTACCTTAGCCCTTTGGGATGTTTCCTTAGATATAAAAAAAGGAGAAATCTTTGTTATTATAGGCTTATCAGGCTCTGGTAAATCTACATTAGTAAGATGCTTCAATATGCTAAATAAACCATCAAAGGGTCAAATTTTATTTAATGGTAATGATATTAATACCTTTAATAAAAAGGATTTAAATGATTATAGAAGAAATAAGATTTCTATGGTATTCCAAAACTTCGGCCTTATGTCCCATAGAAATGTGCTTGGAAATATAGAATACGGTTTAGAAATAAAGGGAATTTCTAAGGAAGAACGTACTAAAAAGGCTAAAGAAATGCTGTCAATGGTTGGTCTTGAAGGCTATGAAAATGAACCTATTACTAGTTTATCTGGAGGAATGAAACAAAGAGTAGGTATAGCAAGGGCCCTTGCAAACGATCCTGAGATTCTTCTTATGGACGAGCCCTTCTCAGCCCTAGACCCTTTAGTTAGACAAGATATGCAGTTTGAACTCTTATCTATCCAAAGAAAACTTGATAAAACAATAGTATTCATTACTCATGACATTAACGAAGCTTTTAAAATTGGAGATAGGGTTGCAATAATGAAGGATGGAGAAGTTATTCAAATTGCTACTCCTGAAGAAATGAGTGCAAACCCTGCAAATGATTATGTAAAACGCTTTATTGATAGTGCAGATAAAACTCAGGTTATTAGCGTTAAAAATGTAATGACTCCTCCAAATAGTATTGTAAGAATTAAGGATAACCCTAGTTTTGCAATTAAGACTATGAAAAACAATAAGGTATCTTCTGCTTATGTAGTTGAAGAAAAAATGAAGGTAAAAGGGGTAATTACAATAGATGCTGCCCTTAAGGCCCATAAGGAAGGCCTGCCTATTTCTGAAGTATTAATAAAGGATATAAGCACTACTACTCCAGATACCCTTTTATCAGATATAATACCAATGGCAGCAGAAACAAAATATCCTATTGTTGTAGTTAATAAGGATAAGAGCCTGAAGGGGATTGTTACAAAAGCTGATGTACTTTCTTCCATTCAATAAAAAATTT
>JAAYOT010000338.1 GCA_012520205.1 Clostridiales bacterium | reverse complement strand
TAATATCAAAGAAGCTTTATTAGGGGTAGAAAGTATTCTTAGAAATATCCTTGATTTAGTATTAGCCTACGAAAAAGTAGAAGAAGATAAAATAGTAAAGTTATGTAATCTGCTTGGAGTTGATGAAGGAAAACTTTGGGATGCTTATTTTTATTCCTTAGACTGGAGTAAAAAAATCGCCCAGTAAATATTAAAATTCTCTGAAAAAGGTTAAATTACTTTATTTTTCTAAATATGTATACTATAATAAATATGAAAAGATTATATTATAAAATATCGCAATGGGGTGAGAAAGTTGAGTATATGTCCATTTTGGTCAACAAAGAAAGAAACAGTGAGTTGTTACAATACATGCCCTTTATATTCAGAGGAAGTTGGACATGAAATTTGTCCCTTTAGGGAATTCTTATCAAGCAGTATTGACTGTGAAAGTAATAATGGATCATTATTTATAAAAGAATTAGAAAATGAATATTATTCACATGAAAGGGTTATAAATTATTAATGAAAATAAAAATAACAGTTAAGAAAGTTTTAGTCTGCTAGAAATCACTTTTAACTGTTATTTTTTTATATAAAAATTTTTAATTGTCAATGATTAATTGTTAATAGCTTCCCCTATGAAGTAATTCTTGCTTTAAGTCCCATAACTTTTGAGATAAATCAACATAATATGTATGAGGATTTTCAAATCTCAAAGTTTCTGGCCACATTTTCTTATTTTCATTTTTAGAAAACTCTTTAATTTCTAATACTGAAGGGCTCTTATATACTAGATTACCCTTATCAAAAATCTTAACCATTAATTCTTTTGCATAAAAATTAGTGATTTTCTTTCTCTTCCAAGTATCTATAGGATGGAAGATTTCTAAAGGCTTAGATTCGTCAATTACTTCATTATGAAGAGTTATAAGGTCGGCAATGGCCATATCTGTGTCTCTATCAAAAATTCTGTAAATCTTTTTAAAACCTGGATTAGTTATTTTTTCACTATTTTCACTAATTTTTATTCTTGGTACAATTTCATTATTATTTTCTACTGCAACTAATTTATAAACTCCACCAAAAACAGGTTCGGATTTTGCAGTTATTAATCTTTCACCAACTCCAAAGGCATCTACACATGCTCCTTGATTTAATACACCTCTTATTATATGCTCGTCTAGTGAATTAGAAACTAATATCTTACAATCTTCATAGCCAGCTGCATCTAAGATCTTTCTACATTTCTTAGTTAGATATGCAATGTCACCAGAATCTAATCTTATGCTAGTAGGTCTTTTTCCTAGTGGTTTTAATACCTCATCAAATACCTTAATTGCATTAGGTAATCCAGATTTTAAAACATTATAGGTATCAATTAAAAGAGAGCAATTATCAGGATAAGTTTCAGCCCAAGCTTTAAAGGCTTCATATTCAGTATCAAATAATTGAACCCAGCTATGAGCCATAGTTCCAACTGCAGGAACATTAAAATATTTATCTGATATTGTACAAGCAGTAGAATCACAACCACCTATAATAGCAGCTCTTGAACCATAAATAGCTCCATCATAACCTTGAGCTCTACGAGAACCAAATTCCATTACAGTTCTTCCATTTGCAGCTCTGCAAATTCTATTTGCTTTGGTAGCAATAAGTGTTTGGTGGTTAATTGTAAGTAAAAGCATAGTTTCAATAAATTGAGCCTGTACAACAGGGCCTCTTACTGTAACTAAAGGTTGGTTAGGAAAAACTAAATTACCTTCTGGAATTGCCCAAACATCACATTCAAATTTAAAGTTTTTTAAATAAGCTAAGAATTCATCAGAAAACATATTTTTGCTTTTTAAAAATTCAATATCTGAATCAGTGAATTTTAAATTTTTCAAATATTGTATTAGCTGATCAAGACCTGCCACAATACAATATCCACCATCATCAGGAACTTTTCTGAAAAACATATCAAAGTATGCTATTTTATCTTGAACACCCTTATTAAAATATCCATTTCCCATTGTAAGTTCATAGAAGTCTACTAACATGGTAAGATTACGTTCGTTAGTGACATCAAATCTAATTAAGTTTTCCATTTTATTCTCCTTTTATACTAAAATGATTGTATAAATAATCTAATAAATAAACAAATACAATAATAATATTTTACAACGATAAATAAATTATTACAACATAGTAATTTATATTATAATAGAGGCAATAATTAATGGCAGAAGGAGAGATTATTATTATTAAATTAGACCAATATCAAAAAGAAGCTGTTTACATAAAAGATAGAAATGTACTTGTAGTTGCTGCCCCTGGTTCAGGAAAAACTACAGTAATTATTAATAGGGTAAATCATTTAGTTACAGATTTAAATATTAAAATAGGAAATATTATAGTAATTACCTTTACAAGGGCTGCTGCTGATAATATGAGAAGCAGATATAAAAATATATTTAATAGGGAAAAGGCACCTTTCTTTGGAACCTTTCATGGATTATTTTATAAAATCCTCTTAAGGGAAGGGTATAAGGTGAAAATAATCAATTCAGGCATTAGTTATAAGATAATCATGTCTGTGCTTACAAAATATAGTGATGATGTAAGTGAAGATAAAATAAAGGAAGCCTTAAATAATATATCCCTTTTTAAAACTTCCTTAAGGAAATTAGAGGAATATACTCCAACTATGCCTCAGGATATTTTCCAAGAGTGTTTAAGTAAATACGAAGAGTTTAAATCTAATAATGGATTTTGGGATTTTGATGATCTATCCATAAAGGTCATAAGATTATTTAAAGAAAATGCAGAAATACTTTACAGATATAGAAAACTTTTTAAATATGTTTTAGTAGATGAATTTCAAGACTGTGATGAGCTGCAAGTTGAATTCTTAAAGGTGATAAATGAAGGTAATTCAATCTTTGCAGTGGGAGATGAGGATCAGTGTATTTATAGTTTTAGAGGTTCAAAACCTGAGTATATGGTAAGCTTTGATAAAATTTTTAAAGAAGGCAGAAAGGTTTATTTATCTACTAACTATAGAAGCAGCAAAAATATTGTAGAAGTTTCAAAAAAAATAATTTCTAATAATAAAAGCAGAAATAAGAAGTTAATAAAGTCCTTTAAAAAGAGTGATGGAATAATTAAATTTTCAACACCCTTTGATGAAAGTGTTCAGGGAGAAGAAATTTCAAAAATCTTAGAAAAAACTAAAGACAGCCTAAGTGATAATGCTATTTTATACAGGACAAATATGGAGGCTATGAGTTTAATAAATACATTTATAAGAAGAAATATTCCTTTTGTACTTTTAGATAAGGGGTATAATTTTTATGAGAATTTTATATGTAAGGATATTATTTCCTATTTAAGACTTGCAATAAACATCAAGGACAGAGAAAGCTTCCTAGCCATAATTAATAAACCCTTTAGATATATCAGCAAGGCAAATTTAGATTATATTAGAAGGTCTATTGAAGATAAATCAGCCTTTGATATATTAATAGATAAAAATGATATGGCACCCTATCAATGTAAAAAGCTTGATGAATTAAAAAAGGAAATTCTATACTTAAATAAGGTATCCTTGGGAACTGCTATTCAATATATAATATCAGACTTAAAATATATTGATTATTTAAGGGAATATGCAGAAAGGTATAATCAAAACATTGAGGAATTTGAAGTAATACTAGAAGAACTTAGAAATTCAGCTAAGGGCTTTAAAACAATAATTGAATTTTTAACTCATATTGAAAGGGTAAAGGAGAAGTTAGAGGTTAGCAAGGAAGTTAAAGAGGGAGTTATCTTAAGTACAATTCACGGCGTTAAGGGAATGGAGTTTAAGAATATATTTATAGTAAATGCTGTGGAAGAAACAATACCCCATAAATCCTCCATTGAAAATAATTTAGAAGAGGAAAGAAGGCTTTTTTATGTAGGAGTTACAAGGGCAATAGAAAACTTATATATTTATGCCCCTAAAAACCAGCAGGGAAGGTTTAGAGATATTTCAAGATTCATTGGTGAAGGTGACTTTAGAAAAGCAACAAGTAAAATAGATTATGGCCTAAAAGCAGGGGGTAGAGTAGAGCATAAGACCTATGGAAAGGGAATTATTAGGGAAATAAAAGAAGATTCTGTTAAAATAGTATTTGATGATAAAGAAAGCAGGAGTTTTTCCCTAAGGGTACTTATGGAAAATAATATATTAACAATGATAAATTAAGCTATTCACTAATAAATGCAAAGACTGTATAATTTATTATAGTAAAACTAATTATTAATTTTAGTAAAAGGGAAAGCAGAAACCTAAAACTGGCTATGCTGAAACTGAAACTTGAAAAATGAAAACCGAAAACTGAAAACTGAAACCTGAAACTGAAACTTGAAAACTGAAAATTGAAAACTGTCAATGGGGGTGTGTAGAATGGAGAAGATAAATTCAAAGGATATTAAATTTGCTCTAGATGTAGGAACTCGATCAATAATTGGTACAGTAGGAGTTGTTAAGGATAATAAATTTCATGTTATATTAGAAAAATATGTAGAGCATGAAGAGAGAGCAATGATAGATGGACAAATTCATGATATAGATTTAGTTGCAAAAAGTGTTAAAAATATAGTTGATGAAATAGAAAAGGAACTTAATATTAAGCTTACTAATGCATCAATAGCAGCTGCAGGTAGGTTTTTAAAAACTGTTAATGGAACAGGATATACTGAATTAAATGAAGATGAGGAAATCAATAAGGAAGATATTAGGAAGTTAGAGCTTATAGCCCTTAAGGAAGCTGAAAAAGAAATAAATAAGAATACTGGAGGAAAACTATATTGTGTAGGCTACTCAGTTAAAAATTATTATTTAAATGGATTTCTTATGTCAAATTTACAAGGACATAAGGGAGAAAATGCTTCTGTAGACGTTATTGCTACCTTCCTTCCAAGATCCGTAGTTGATTCTTTATATACAGTACTAAGCAAGGTAGGATTAAGTGTTAGCAATATAACTTTAGAGCCTATAGCAGCCATAGACGCTGTTGTACCAAAAAATTTAAGATTACTAAATATAGCTTTAGTAGATATTGGAGCAGGAACATCTGATATTGCAATAAGTTCAAAGGATACTATTTCTTCTTATGGAATGGTTCCTCAAGCAGGGGATGAAGTTACTGAAGCTATAGTACAAGAATATTTAGTGGATTTTAATACTGCAGAAGATATTAAAAGGCAGATAAATATAGAAAGTGAAATTACATATATAGATGTTTTAGGTTTAGAAAATACAATAAAGGTTGAAGATATAAGAAAAGTGATAAAACCTATAGTTTCAAAAATAGCAGAAGGAATTGCAGCAAAAATAATAGAACTTAATGGAGGCAAGTCTCCAAGTGCACTATTTCTAGTTGGGGGAGGAGCCCATACTCCAGGAATAATAGAAGAACTTAGTGAAAACCTTAATATGCCAGTTCAAAGAATAGCAATTAAGGATAGAAAGTCTGTAACAGAATGTATTAGCGAAAATAATCTAGGTTCTGCAGGAGTAACAGTACTGGGAATAGCTTTAGTAGCCTTAAAAAATGAAAGCAAGAACTTTATAGATGTAACTTTAAATGGTTCTGCAGTGAGTATGTTCAATTCTCATGAGCTTACAGTAATGGATGTAATTATCCATGCAGGAGTTAATCCAAGTATGCTTATGGTTAGGAATGGAAAGAATTTAAGATATAAGCTAAATGGAGTAAAACGTATTGCTTTTGGAGAAAAAGGAAAAAGTCCAGTAATTAAAGTAAATGATAAAATTGAAAGTTTAGATAAGCATATAAAATATGGTGACATTATAGAAATAGAATATGCAAAGGAAGGAAAAGATGGCAAAGCTCAAATTAAAGATGTTATAAGAAATTTAAATTCTATAGGAATATACTTAGATAATGAGGTTATAAATTTAGAGCCAATAATTACAGTAAATAATCAAAAAGAAAACCTAGAGTATGAAATAAAAGAAAATGATGAAATAAATGTAATTCTTCCTAAGACTGTTAAAGATATTAAAGAGTACATATTAAAAGAAGAAGTAGAAATTGAGAAAAATGGAATAAAGTTAGAAGATAACTATATAGTTTCAGAGGGAGAAAAATTAAATATAATTAAACCTATTGATGATAAGATTACAATAAATAAAGATAAAGATGAAAAAAATAAGCAGGAATTAATTAATAATGAAATAGATAAAAATGTAATAAACGTAGTATTTAATAACAAAAAGTTAACACTTTCTCACAGAAAAGACTATATAATAATAGATGTGTTTAATTACGTAGATTATGACCTTTCAAATGTAAAGGGGAAAGTTAATTTAACCTTAAATGGTGAAAAGGTTGGTTATACAACAAAGATAAAAGACGGGGATGTTATTGAGCTAGTTATTAATTAATAAATAGGGAGAAGTCAATGAATTTCAAAGATGAAGCTTTAAAAATTAAGGATGAATTAATAAGCATCAGAAGAAAACTTCATCAATACCCCGAATTAGGAATGGAAGAGTATGAGACTTCCAAATATATTAAGGAATTTTTAAAAAAAGAAAAGATTGATTATAAAGAATATGCAAAAACCGGGGTATGCGGAATAATAAAGGGAACTAAAGATTATTCTAATAATGTTAAAACAATAGCTTTAAGAGCAGATATGGATGGTCTGCCAATAGAGGATGAAAAGTCTTGTGATTATTCATCAAAAATAAAGGAAAAAATGCATGCATGTGGACATGATGCCCATATGACAATTTTGCTTGGTGCAGCAAAAATATTAAATAAAAACAAGCACCTTTTTAGCGGTAATATAAAGCTTATTTTTGAACCAGCAGAAGAAACTATAGGTGGAGCAAAATTTATGATAGGAGAAGGTGTCCTTGAAAATCCAAAGGTAGACTGTATCTGTGGACTACATGTAGAGGAAACTTTAGAATGTGGCACTATAATGTTAAAGCCTGGAGTAGTAAATGCAGCATCAAATCCTTTTGCCATAACTATAAAGGGTTCAGGTGGCCATGGAGCTTATCCCCATACTACCGTTGACCCAGTAATAATTGCAAGCTATGTTATTATTGCTATGCAAACAATAATAAGCAGAGAAGTTAATACCTTAAATCCAGCAGTTATAACAGTGGGAAGCATTCATGGAGGAACAGCTCAAAATATTATACCAGAGGAAGTAAAAATAAGAGGAATAATTAGGTCTATGAGCAAAGAGGATAGGGCTTTTGTAAAAGAACGGCTAAAAAATATAGTTAGGGGAATTTGTAAAAGCTATAGAGGCAGGGCAGATATAAAAATAGAAGAATCTTATCCTAATTTATATAATGATGAAAAACTACTGGATATATTTATTTCGTCAGCAGAAAAGATAATAGGAAAAGAAAATATACTATTGCAAAAATACCCTAAAATGGGAGTAGAAAGCTTTGCTTATTTTGCAAGTGAAGTTCCAGCAGTATTTTACTTTTTAGGGTCAGGTAATAAAGAAAAGAATATTATTCACCCTGCCCATAGCAGTTTATTTGATATTGATGAAGAATGCCTTCCAATAGGCGCTGCTATGCAGTGTCAAATGGCTTTTGATTATTTGACAAGAAAGTAAATTAATATTAATCTATAACAATGAGAAAAAATAACTAAAATACGAAAAAACTAGGAGTGATTAGTTTGAAAATAGAAATAGGTACAAATGAAGCCGGCCAAAGACTTGATAAATTTTTAAGAAAACTACTAAAAGATGTGCCCTTAAGCAGAATATTTAAGGCTTTAAGAAAAGGTGATATTAGAGTAAATGGTAAAAAACAAAAAGAAAACTATACTCTAGAAGTTGATGATCTAGTAGAAATTAGATATATTCAAAGTACTAAAGAGAAAAAAGAAGAAAACTTTATTAAAGTAGATGCTAAGGGAATTAAGATAACCTATGAAGATTCTAATATCTTAGTAGTGGAAAAGTGGCCTAATATTTTAGTGCATCCAGATCAAAAAGGAAAAGAGCCTAGTTTAACTGATTATGTATTATCCTATTTATATGATAAGGGAGACTATCTTCCAGAAAAGGAATTAACCTTTACTCCTGCACCATGCAATAGATTAGATAGAAATACATCAGGAGTTGTAATATTCGGTAAAAATTTTGAGTCCTTAAGAGTTATGAATGAAATGATAAGGGAAGGTAAGGTTGAAAAATACTATACTACCTTAGTTAAAGGGAAGATAAAGGACGGATTATACAAGGGCTATATACATAAAAATGAAGAAGCCAATATATCAAAAATATATGATAAAAAAATTAAAGACTCCAAGGAAATTGCCATGGAAGTAAAAACCCTACAAACTAATGGAGCTTACTCCTTATTAGAAATTAATTTAATAACAGGAAGAAGCCATCAAATTAGGGCACATTTATCACATCTTGGAACACCTATAATAGGAGATAACAAGTATGGAGATAAAAAATTAAATTCCTTTTTTGCAAATAAGTTTGGATTAGATTATCAATATTTATATGCATATAAACTTATATTTAGAAATGCACCAGACAAATTAAATTATCTTACAAATAAAACAGTAACTGAAAGTTTACCACCTGTTTTTAAAAAGATAAAAAATGATGTTTTTAAATTTATTATATAACAAAGGTGAGATTGGGAATGAATAAAAAGTCAACTGGAAATGGGTTCTTAATATTATCAGTTGCCAGTATTTTGGGGAAATTATTATCAGCCATATATGTACCATTGTTGACTGCAGTATTAGGTGGCACAGGTTATGGAATATATACGGCTGGATATGATATTTTTGTATTTTTAATAGCAGTTACAAGCTTAGGCATCCAGCCTGCAGTAACTAAGGTAGTTACTGAATATAGGACCCTTGGAAATTATAAAGATTCTTTAAAGGCTATGAAATTAGCAAGAAAATATTTTACTTTAATTGCTATAGCTGTATCAGGGATATATTTAGTTGTCATTGTTCCTGTAGCAAAAATAATTAATAGGGAAAATTCAACCCTAACTTTTATATTTTTAGCTCCTGCTCTTATATTTGCAGCTATTATAGCGGCTTATAGGGGATATATGCAGGGGATGGAAGATATGCAGCCCTTAGCAATATCTCAACTTATAGAGCAGCTTGTTAATGTATTAATAAGTCTTGTTTTTGCAGCTATATTACTAGCAATAACAAAGGATTTAAGATGGGGAAGTGCTGGTGGAACAGTAGGTACATCCTTAGGGGCAGTTGCTGCAATAATATATATAATTTATATATTTGAGAAAAGAAATTATAGAGAAGAAACAGAGAAAAATCATGATCCAAGTGTAAAGAGAATACATAATAAAAAAATAGTAAGGAAATTGTTTTCTTATGCAATTCCTATTTGTATAGTAGCAGGAGTTCAAAATTTTGCGGGAGTAATAGATACAATTACCCTGGGAGTTTTATTAAAAAAGGCTGGCTTAGGTGCAGAAGTTGACAATTTATCCGCTGTACTTTCTTATTATAAAACTATGATTTACGTACCCCTTGCAATAGTAACTGCTCTTGGAACATCAATTTTTCCTAAAATAATTGAAGCTTTTATTCGTAGAGATAGAAAGGACCTTAGAAGGCAGACTTCATATTCCTTTAGACTTTCTTATATTATAGTAATTCCAGCAACTTTTGGATTAGCTATATTGAGTAAAGAAATATATGCTTTTATGTTTAATGGCTCACCAGGGCATGAATTAGTTACCTATGGTTCTACATTGCTCATACTAATGTCTATAACAACAATACAAAATGTTATACTTCAAGGAATAAACAAGCTTTATGTAATAATTGCATCTGTTTCAGCAGGATTATTAGTGAAAATTATTTTAAATATTATTTTAATACCAATTCCATTTTTAAACGTGGCTGGAGCTGTAATAGCAACCTTTGTTTCATATTTAATTCCAGCCATAATTAATCACAGAAAAATAGAAGGCTCCTTTAGAGTAAAGGTCCCAATAATAAGACAAGGTATCGTTCCGCTAATATGTTCAATATTAATGACCATAGTGATATATATATGTAAATTCCCTATAGTTAAACTAGCAGAAAACCTTGGCGGCGGAAGAATTGTAATGATAATTGCTACATTAATATTAATATCCATAGGGGGAGCAATATACCTTACCCTAATGATATATCTAGGTGGAATAAGAAGAAGAGACTTAGATCTAATTTCACCAAGAATAATTAGATTCTTACCTAGAAGACTTAGAAAACAACTAATTTAGGTAGTTCACGGCTTAGATTAGTTCACAGTTGGTGAAGATCTTCAGGGGAGCTGAAAATC
>JAAYOT010000337.1 GCA_012520205.1 Clostridiales bacterium | reverse complement strand
GGTTCATTACTCTTGTAATTAACTATATATCATCAGGAATTTATTGTCAATAGCTTTTTGGTAAATTTTTCTCTTCCTTTATTTCCAATAAAATTTATTAATATTTGTTTTACCTTTAACTGAAAATATGTTAACTTATATGATATAATAACGAAATGAATATTATTAGAAATGAGGTTGTTTTAGTGATAACTGTATCAAACGTAAGTTTAAGATTTGGCGGACGTAAGCTATTTGAAGATGTAAACTTAAAGTTTACTCCTGGTAACTGTTATGGAGTTATTGGTGCAAACGGCGCTGGAAAAAGTACATTCTTAAAAATTCTATCTGGAGAAATTGAACCAAATACTGGAGATGTTCATGTTGATCCTAATACTAGAATGTCTGTTTTAAAACAAGACCACTATGCTTTTGATGAATATGAAGTCTTAGAAACAGTAATAATGGGTAATAAAAGATTATATGAAATAATGAAGGAAAAAGATGAGCTTTATGCAAAGCCAGACTTCTCAGAAGAAGATGGAATAAAAGCTGCTGAACTTGAAGGTGAATTTGCCGATATGAATGGTTGGGAAGCAGAATCAGATGCTTCATCATTACTTCAGGGGTTAGGTATTGGAACAGACATGCACTACAAGAAAATGTCTGAATTAGCTGAAGGAGATAAGGTTAAGGTTCTTTTAGCTCAAGCTCTATTTGGTAACCCTGGAATCTTAGTTCTGGATGAGCCTACTAACGGTTTAGATTTAAAAGCAATCAACTGGCTAGAAGATTTCCTTTTAAATTTTGAAGGGATAGTAATAGTTGTATCCCACGATAGACATTTCCTAAATACTGTATGTACAGTAATGGCTGACGTTGACTTTGGAAAAATTAAGTTATATGTTGGTAACTATGATTTCTGGTATGAATCAAGCCAATTAGCATTAAAAATGGCTAAGGATCAAAACAAGAAGAAGGAAGAAAAAATCAAGGAATTACAAGAATTTATTGCAAGATTTAGTGCTAACGCTTCAAAATCTAAACAAGCAACTTCTCGTAAGAAACTATTAGATAAAATAACATTAGATGATATAGAACCATCAAGCAGAAGATATCCTTTCGTTGGATTTAAACCTGAAAGAGAAGTGGGTAACGATATTCTTATAGTTGAAGGCTTAACCAAAACTATTGATGGAGTTAAGGTTTTAGATAATGTAAGCTTTAGAGTTAATAAGGATGATAAAATTGCCTTTATTGGTGACAATGATGTTGCTATTACAACTCTATTTAAAATAATTACTGGAGAAATGGAACCAGATGCTGGAGAATATAAATGGGGAATTACAATAACAACTTCTTACTTCCCTAAAGATAATACAGAATTCTTTGAAAACTGTGACTTAAACTTAGTTGAATGGCTAAGACAATATTCTGGTGATACTTTAGAAGAACAATCTGAATCATACTTAAGAGGCTTCCTTGGAAGAATGTTATTCTCAGGAGAAGAAGCTTTAAAGAAGGCTAGCGTTTTATCTGGGGGAGAAAAAGTTAGATGTATGTTATCTAGAATGATGTTATCAACAGCTAATGTATTAATTTTAGATCAACCTACAAACCACTTAGACCTAGAATCAATTACAGCAGTAAATAACGGCTTAAGAGATTTCAAGAGTGTAGTATTATTTGCATCTCATGACCATCAATTTGTTCAAACTATTGCAAATAGAATCATTGATATTAAAGAAGATGGATCAATTGTTGATAGAATTATGACTTATGATGAATACTTAGAGTTCTCTGGAAAAACCAAATAACAGGTGACAAGTAGAATTCAAGTTTCAGGATAAGTAAAAATCATAGATAGAGGGGTGTAGTTTACATCCCTCTATTTTATATTCTTCATTTTAACTAAATCCTTCTATATTTTAATAGATTCTAATAAACCAAAGGTATATTAATTATTTC
>JAAYOT010000336.1 GCA_012520205.1 Clostridiales bacterium | reverse complement strand
GGTAAATCATTTATTAATTCAACCTTGTAAGGTTCATTTGCATCTTCCATAAGCTTAATAGCTTCAGCTCTAGGCAATTCAAATCTTTCTATTGAAGGATTTTCCTTTATTATTTTTCTCATTTCATCTTCTATTTTTTCAAGGTGAGTAGAGTTAAATGCTGGTTCTACATCAAAATCATAGTAGAAGCCATCAGCTATAGCAGGTCCTATGGCTATCTTAGCTTCAGGATATAATCTTTTTACAGCATAAGCTAAAACATGAGATATGCTGTGTCTTAATGCATCCTTTCCTTCTTGTGAGTCAAAAGTGCATATTGCAACTTCGCTGTCTTTTTCAACAAGAAAACGTAAATCAACTACATCTCCATTAACTATTCCACAACAAGCATTTCTTGCTAGACCTGCGCTAATTGATTTTGCAATGTCTAGAACAGAAACACTTGATTCAAATTCTTTTACTGATCCATCTTTTAAAGTAATTTTAATCATATTTATCTCCTTTTCTAATAAATTTTATTTTTAATTTTTAATCTCTAGCCATGGATAAAAGGGCTAGAGTAAGCTAAGTAAAATAAAAAACTCCCGTCTCTTTCTATAAATAGAAAGGGACGAGAGTACTAAAATTCAAATTTCCCGCGGTTCCACCCTTAATTGCCTAAAATAGGCCTCTTAAGATATATCGTAACGTGATATAAACGGACTTTATTAGAGTCACTCAGAGGTGGTTTTCAACTAAAATCAAGTAAGATAATTGCACCAAGTTTATCTCTCTCTGGAAAATGAGTAATAGCCTACTGTCCTCGTCATCGTTTTATTATATTATTTTTAATTATAAATAGAAAAATCTTTAATGTCAATGAAGAAAGATAAAATGTTTTTACAAATTATAAGAAAAATGTCATAATAAAAATCTTGAAAAATTAAAAAAAGTTATATATAATATAAATGTAGGATGCAGATGTGGCGGAATTGGCAGACGCACTAGACTTAGGATCTAGCGCCTTTGGCGTGGGGGTTCGACTCCCTTCATCTGCACCAGAGCGAAAATAAACTTTGCGGAAGTGGCTCAATGGTAGAGCGCCACCTTGCCAAGGTGGACGTTGCGGGTTCGAGTCCCGTCTTCCGCTCCAATAAACTTCTAAAGTCTAATATTAGATTTTAGAAGTTTTTATTTTTATAGAAATATAATTTACCTATCTTTTTAAAATAAATAAGAATCCACATTTTATAATGTGAATTCTTTATATAAATATATTTTATACTTCGATTATTTTGTCAAAAATTAACCAATATTAATGTTGTGAAAAAGGCGTTCTAACTCCAATTCTTGTAACATGCTCTGGGAATATAGTTTCCCCCCCATTAATTTTGTAATTATGGCAACCTTTGAATAGCCCTCTTTATACATCTTAAGGTCCTTAACTAATCTTTTTAAAGAAGACTTTGGTATTTCTAAAATATAATAAAGTTCCTTAGATGTATAATAATTTTTTGGTAAAAGATTGAACAATTTTTCCTGGAGTTCTAACTTGTATTTTAGGTCTGTTTCTATGCTGCTATGGGGACCTACTTTCCCCCTATGATGGTAGTTGCAAAGATATTTATAATTTAATTTAATATCATAACCACCTTCATGTTTATGAATTATGTGATGAACATCAGCCCTTGATCCACAAATTTCACAGTGGTGCAAATTTACGCCTCCTTTTATCTATCCTTAATATTATTATAAAATAAACTTGTTTCCAATTCAAATAGATGATTATGGCTAAAATAATAATATTAAGAAGATTTAGAAAAAATAATATACAAAAATTTGAAAACAATTGTAGTGTGGTAAAATAAACTATATAATAAATATAGATAATACATTATATTCTGGTAATGAAGAAAGGGTGATACAGTGAGACATAATTACGATTCATTCGATTATTGGGAAGAACTAATTGATAAGAATAAAACTTTAAGAGGTCAGATGTTTATGAATTCGTTACCGAATAAGGATACAATTTATATTCATACTCTAGTCTTTGGGAGAAACAATGGCATTGATAATACATGGAGCTACTTTCCAGACATAAAAACTTTGCTGGGCTATATACAATATTCATTTTTGCAAGAAGCCTTTTATAAGTGGATATATGGTAGAGAAAAATTAATTGTAAATGTACCTAATATAAAAGTAGAAAAAATAATTTCTGATGGAGAAAAGAATAAAAAGTTAACAAAGACAGAGGCAGATAATATGAAAAGAGAAATCAATATGATAAAGTCTTGCTGGTCTTTACCTAAAAATAAGAT
>JAAYOT010000335.1 GCA_012520205.1 Clostridiales bacterium | reverse complement strand
TTTATAAAGGATTAAAGAATAGCGCTACCTTTGTAAACGGTATATCTGTAAAATATATATTAGGGGGAAATAAAATGAGTACAAAGGCAAGAATACAAAAATTAGGTAACTTTTTATCAAGTATGGTGCTTCCAAACATTGCAGCTTTTATCGCTTGGGGAATTATTACGGCATTATTTATACCAACAGGTTGGGCACCAAATGAAGAATTAGCAAATTTAGTTGGCCCATTGCTATCATACCTATTACCAATATTAATCGGTTTCCAAGGTGGTAAACTTGTATATGGAGATAGAGGAGGAGTAGTTGGAGCAATCGCTACTGCGGGTGTTGTTGTAGGATCATCAATCCCAATGTTCATCGGTGCTATGACAATGGGACCATTAGGTGGATGGATTATTAAGAAGTTTGACGAAATAGTAGATGGAAACATTCCTACAGGATTTGAAATGTTAGTTAACAACTTCTCAGCAGGTATCCTAGGTGGAATCTTAGCAATCTTCTCATTCAAAGTAATTGAACCGATTGTTACAGCATTCTCAAATGGATTAAGTAGCCTTGCAACTTCTGTTACAGACGCGGGATTATTACCATTAATCTCACTTGCTATTGAACCAGGTAAAATATTATTCTTAAACAATGCTATTAACCACGGTATATTAACTCCACTTGGATTAGAACAAGCAGAAACATTAGGAAAATCTGTTTTCTTCTTACTAGAAGCTAACCCAGGTCCAGGATTAGGAATACTTTTAGCATACACAATATTCGGTAAGGGAAATGCAAAACAATCTGCACCAGGAGCTGTTATTATTCACGCTTTAGGTGGAATCCATGAAATTTATTTCCCATATATCTTAATGAAACCAGCTTTATTAATAGCTGTAATTGCAGCAGGAATGGCAGGTAACTTAACATTCTTATTACTTGATGCAGGATTAGTTGCAGCAGCTTCACCAGGAAGTATCATTGCAGTATTAGGAATGACACCTAAGGGAAGTCACTTAGGAGTTATTGCAGGTATGGCAGTAGCAACTGTAGTATCTTTCTTAATCGCATCAGTAATCCTTAAGGGAAGCAAGGGCGAAGAAGAAAACTTAGAAGATGCTCAAAGCAAAATTAAAGGAATGAAAGCTGAAAGTAAGGGAAATATAGCTCCAAAAGCAGTATCTGATGTAAAAGTAGATGCAAATAACGTTAATTTAATAGTATTTGCTTGTGACGCAGGTATGGGATCATCAGCAATGGGAGAATCTATACTTAAAAAGAAAATTAAAGAAGCTGGACTTTCTATACCAGTAAAACATAGCCCAGTAAGTTCAATTCCTAAAGATGCTGACGTAGTATTTACACAAGAAAACTTAGTGGCTAGAGCAAGAGAATCAGCACCACAAGCTAAAATAATAACAGTTAAAAACTTCCTAGATAACGCAAGTTATGATAGTTTCATAGCAGAACTTAAGGAAAGTTCAGGTGCAAGAAGATAATTAAAACTAAATAAAAATATAAATGAAGCTAGGTGATTATATGAAAAAATTAACTCCTAGGCAGCAATTTATATTAAATTCATTATTAAATGAGGGTTCTTTAGAAATAAAGAACCTTCAAAATGAATTTAGTATTGGGGACAAAACAATATATAGAGAAGTTACTGCAATTAATAATTGTTTAAAGAAATATAAGGTGAATGTATACAACTTTGATAATCAGGAGTTGGTTATTTCTGGTAAGAGGAATGTTATTGAAAATTTAAAGGAATCAATTGAAAAGATTCCAATTCAATGGATATTAAATAAACATCAAAGACAGATAATGATCTTAACAGAATTATTACTCTCAAAGGAGCCTGTAAAAGCTGGTTACTTTAAATCAAAATATAATGTTGCCATGGCTAGCATAAGCTTTGATATAGATGCTATAGAAAAGTGGCTATTAAATAAAAGTCTATATTTAGTTAAGAAAAAAAGCTATGGAATAGAAATAGAAGGCCCTCAATGGAATAAAAGAAATGCTCTAAGTGAATTGTTTTTCAACATAAAGCCCTTAGAGAATTTACTTAATTATTTCTACGAGGAAAAGCCAGAACCAGTAATAAATTACATGTTTAAAGTGGCCTTTGGTGAAAAAATAACAGATCAGGTAAAAGAAATATTTAAAACTACACAAATTCCTGGGTTAAAAAATAGCGATATAAAATATATTGAGTTTTTTATACAGGTTTTAATTTCTATCAAGAATACTGAAAATGAAAAGCCAATAAGTTTACCAGATATTATTGTTGAAGATATATTACATTCAAGTGTATTATGCAAATTAGATGAATTATGCAATAAATTAAGTTTAAATAATATTATTCTTCCTAATGAAGAAATTGCATATTTAAATCTCTATATAAGTAAAGATAAAGAGAATAAAAATAAAAAAGTAGATATTTCAGGTATGAATATAAGCGCAGTAGTAACGGAATTTATCGAAGAAATATCTAATAAAATAAAAATTGATTTAAATTCAGATGTTCAATTAAGGAATAATTTATATCAGCATTTTAATGAAAGTGTAAATGTCCTTAATATAGGGTTAAAAATAATAAATCCTCTATTAGAAGAAATAAAAGAACACAATAAGCACCTATTTGAAGCAGTAAGCAGTGTATGTAAATTGATATTTTCAAGATATAACATAAATATACCACCTGATGAAATAGGATATATCACCCTACACATAGATGTAGCAATAAAAAGATATAAACTAGAATCTGAAAAGATAAAGGTTTTTGTTATATGTCCAACGGGGATGAGCACAGCTAAAATTCTATCAAGTAGAATAAGTTCAACATTTTCAGACTTAAATATTGTTAAAGTAGGATCAGTGTATGATTGGAGACAAATAGAAGAGGATAAAGATTATGACCTGATAATATCAACATTTAATATAGGAAATAACACAAAAAATAATCTCATAATTGTATCTCCCTTCTTAAATATTGACGATATAAGCAGAATAAATGAATTTATTTATAAATATAAAAAGAAAACAATTAGTCAATTGAAAACAAAAGAAGAAGAAAAGTTAGAGATAGATGTAGTAGAAAAGAATGAAACAGCAGAAATGCTTATAAATAACTTTAGGCTAAAAAATATTGAAGTTGATTCCTTTGAGGAACTTATATCAAGTATAACAGAAGATATTGAAAGTATTGGTATTACTCAAAATAAAGAAGAAATAATTAAATTAATATTTGAAAGAGAAAATAAAGGGAATGTTGTTATTCCTGGAAGTACTGTAGCTTTACTTCATACAAGAAGCGATGAAATAAAGCATGCTTTTATTGGAGCATACAGAATAAGTAAGCCTATAAAGATGTCAAGCGTTGGTTTTTCTTATGAAAATGTAGATACTTTCTTTGTGATGCTAGCTAGAATTTCTGATGAAAATGAGGCATTGAAGTTATTAGGCAAAATAAGCGTAGCTCTTATTGAAAATAAAGATTTTACAAACAAATTAGAGTCATCAGACATTGAAGATAATAGAGAAATAATTAGAAGAATTATATATACCAGGGAGGATTAATTATGAATAATAAAATCTTAAACTTAGACAATATAGTATTAAATCTAAAACCAGAGGATAAAATCCAAGTTATTGAAAGAGCAGGGCAATTGCTAGCAGATAGGGGTTATGTAAGTCCAGATTATATAGAAGGAATGAAAGCTAGAGAAGAAGTAGTTTCTACATATCTAGGAAACAACGTTGCTATACCTCATGCTATAAATGAATATAAAAAGAATATTAAAGAAACAGGGATAGTAATATTACAGTATCCTGAAGGAATAGACTACGGTGATGGAAATACAGTATATATAGCTATTGGAATTGCTGGAAGCGATGATGAGCACATGGAAATATTATCAAAAATTGCAATAGTAATTTCAGAAGAAGAAAATGTACAAAGACTTAGAAATGCGGCTTCTAAAGAGGAAATAATCAAAATATTAGAAGAAGGTGAGTTTTAATGTTAAAAGCAATACATTTTGGAGCAGGAAATATAGGTAGAGGCTTCATTGGTTATTTACTTGCAAAATCAGATTACGAAGTAACTTTCGTAGATATAGCAGAACCATTAGTAAATGATATAAATAAATATAAAGAATACAATGTAATAATTTTAAGTGACGTTAAAACAGAAGAAAAAGTTAAAAATATAAAAGCAATAAATTTAACTGATAAAGAAGCAGTTAAAAAAGCAGTACTTGATGCAGATTTAGTAACAACTTCTATTGGTGCTAATAATCTAAAAAGTACAGCAGGGTTATTAAAAGAGGTATTAGAGGAGAGAATGACGGCTAATGATAAGCCTTTAGATATAATAGCTTGCGAAAATGCATTATTCGCAACTGATATAATAAAGGAAACTATTTTAGAAGGTGCAAGTGAAGACTTAAAGAAATACCTTGATGAAAAGGTAGGCTTCCCAAATTCAGCAGTAGATAGAATAGTTCCTAATACAAATGCAGAAAAAGAATGTCCAATCGACGTTTTAGTTGAAGATTTCTTTGAATGGGACATTGAAAAAAATAAGGTTAAAGTAAATTCTAAAATAGATGGAGCAGAATATACAGAAAACCTTGAGCCATATTTAGAAAGAAAATTATTTATGTTAAATGGAGCACACGCAACTGTAGCATACTTAGGATATCTTAAAAAATATGAATACATCCACGAAGCAATTATGGATGAGAAAATAAGAGAAGTAGCTTTAAGCTTCCATAAAGAATGTTTAAAGGCTTTAAATATTAAACATGGAATGAGCATAAGCTCCTTAGAAGAATATTCTAATAAGGTAATAAAGAGATTTGAAAATAGCTATCTTCAAGATGTTGTTTCTCGTGTAGGAAGAGATCCAATTAGAAAACTTTCAAATAAAGATAGACTTGTATCTCCACTAAAATTATGTGTTCAATACAATTTAGAATATAGTACTATAGCTAAAGGAATAGCTGCAGGATTATTATTTGATTCTGAAGACGATCCAAAAGCAAAGGAAGTACAAGACTTAATTAAAGCTGAAGGCTTAAGAAGTGCCATTAAAAAAGTTTGTGGCATAGAGGAAGATAAGGTTATAGATTTAATTATTGAAAACTATAACGAAATCAAAAATAACCAATAATTTTATGTAACATGTAGCAATATTAGTTGGCGGTTTGGGGAAAACTACCTTGGGGGTAAGTACCTAAATTGCTAACTTTTATTTATGGTTACAATTAATAATTATAATTTACCTCCGTTCTTTTGTTAAAATACGGTTAATTTATTAGAAAGGGTTTTTAAGTAATTTTTTGATATTTTTTAACAAAAAAAGTTTGACATCTACTAGGATGTAAAATATAATTTTT
>JAAYOT010000334.1 GCA_012520205.1 Clostridiales bacterium | reverse complement strand
TTTTCAGTTTCAGAAGGCTGAAAACCTACATTTTAAGTAATCATAAAATTAAGCTGTTACAAAATACTAATTTTGTAACAGCTTTTTAGTTTACAAAAAATTATTTTCTTACTTTTCAGTAAAACTGAAAAGTTTCTACAACTGAAACCTGAAGCCTAATAGCTGAAAACTTTGAATAAAGGCCTTGCGCCTTTATTCAAAAGTTACTACTTCCGTTTCTTCTATTGCCTTATTAACAAGTTCTTCAATATTTAATACAGATTCTGATTTTCTCATTTGGTCTAGTCTTGGTTTTGTTTTTGGGTGTTTTGGTACGAATATTGTACAGCAGTCCTCGTATGGAAGTATTGATGTATCGTAAGTTCCTATTTCTCTTGCTATATCCATAATATCAGTTTTATCCATAGCAACTAATGGTCTAAATACTGGTCTATCTGCACAATCTGTACTTACAATTAATCCTTCCATTGTTTGACTGGCAACTTGACCTATACTTTCTCCAGTTGCAACTGATTGAATTCCGTGCTTTTCCGCTAAGGCACAGGCTACTCTCATCATAAATCTTCTCATAAGGATTGTTAATTCATCTTCTCTACATTTTTCGATGATAGCCATTTGTATTTCTGTAAATGGAACTATATGAAGATTTACTCTTGCAGTATAATTTGAAAGTATTTTTGCTAAGTCTTTTACCTTATCCTTTGCTCTTTCAGATGTATAAGGGTGACTGTGATAATATACACAGTGAAGTTCTACTCCCCTTTTAGCCATTAAATAACCTGCTACAGGAGAATCTATTCCACCTGATAACATAAGCATAGTACTTCCATTAATTCCGTATGGCAAGCCTCCTACACCCTTTATTTTATCCTTTGTGGTATAAATATAAGCCTTATCTCTAATTTCAACATTTACCAAACAATCTGGATTTTTAACTTTTACTTCTAATCCATTCATATGATAAACAATGAAGCCACCAATTTCTTTTGAAGTTTCTATAGAATTCTTTGGAAAGGCTTTGTTAGCTCTATTAGTTTCTACCTTGAAATTCTTAGGAGCTGCTTCTCTTACCTTTTTTAAAGCCTCTTCTTTAATAGCTGCCATATTGCTTTCCACTTGTGAAACTATGCAAACTTCAGAAATTCCAAAAACCTTTCTGATTCTTTCTGCAGCTTCATCTATATTTTCTGTTTTAATAAAATGTCTTCCCTGATCTACTACCATTTGAAAGTCAATATCTTTTAATTTCTTTTTAATATTGTCTCTTAATTTTCTTTCAAATTTATTTCTGTTTAGGCCCTTTAGAAAAATTTCTGGCGCATATTTTACTAATATTAATTGATTCATTTTCTTACTCTCCTTAAAAACTTTAATGAACTTTTTAAAACTTCTATTACTCTATCAATTTCTTCTTTTGTATTAAATTTAGAAAATGAAAATCTAATTGCACTTTCTATTTCTTCCTTCCTTAATCCTAAGGATTTAATTACATAACTTCCTTTAACTGCACTTGTTCTTGAAGTACATGCAGAACCTGTAGCTACATAAATATTATTGTCTTCTAATAAATGAAGTAATACTTCTGCTCTAATACCATTAAAAGAAACATTTAATATGTATGGTGAAAATTCCTCCCCAATAGGACTGTTTATTCTTATATTATCAATTTCTCCTAACCTATCTACCATGTACTTTTTTAATTCTTCTACATGATTATTATTTTCTTCTTTATTATTAAAGGTAATTTCCGCAGCCTTTTTTAGTCCAATAATTGCAGGTACATTTTGAGTTCCCCCTCTAAAACCACCTTCTTGGCTTCCACCTATTATTAATGATCTTAATATTATACCCTTTTTTATGTAGGAAAAACCTATACCCTTTGGTCCATGTATTTTATGACTTGATGCTGTTAATAAATCGATATTCATCTTTTTAACATCTATATCTAATTTTCCATAAGACTGTACTGCATCTACATGGAATTTAGCCCTTGAACTATTTTCTTTAATTATTCTGCCAATAGCTTCTAAGTCTTGAATAGCTCCCATTTCATTATTTACATGCATAATTGAAACTAAAACTGTATCTTTACAAATTGCGTTTTTTAATTCCTCTAAGGATATTTGCCCATTTTTATCTACATTTAAATATGTAACTTTAACACCTTCTCTTTCTAATTCATTATAAGTCATAAGGACAGAATGGTGTTCAAAAACTGTTGTTATAACATGGTGTCCAGGCTTTACTAGCCCCTTTATAATTAGATTATTTGATTCACTTCCACCAGAAGTAAAATATATTTCTTCTTTAGACGTATTTATAGTTTTAGCTAAAAATTCTCTAGCTTCAGTTAGTTTTTTTTCTGATGCTAGGCCAATTTTATGGAGAGAAGATGGATTACCGTAGTATTCTTCCATTGCCCTTGCAATTTCTTCTATAACCTCTTTATATGGTTTTGTTGTAGCACTGTTGTCTAAATATATATCCAAATCTTATCACCCCTATTTATCAGTTGACAGTTCACAAGGCACAGTGCACAGTTATGGAAATAATTCAGCTAAAGCTGAATTATTAAAGATATAA
>JAAYOT010000053.1 GCA_012520205.1 Clostridiales bacterium | reverse complement strand
ATAAGTATTTATGGCAGGTTCTGTCAAGGGATGTTTTTCCCCTTGACGGGTTCTGACAGAAATTCTATAATCACAAAGGCAAAATAAATTAATTTATCTCTTGACTTTTAATAGCTGGTCTTAAAAAATTAACCATATGAAATTAAAAAATAATTTCATATGGTTATTATTTATAAAATCTTTAAAATATATTCTTATTTAAAATTGAGAAGTTCTTTGTAAGGTGCTATATAAAATATAAAATGAATTTAACTAGTATTAGAACAATTAAAAATAAATTGATTTTAATTTATATAATAATAAGTTAATTCCAAAAATTATTAATAATATAAAAATATTTATTTTTAAAACATATTCTTTTGCAAGAAAAATCTCATTGAAATATACACAAAAAAGACTAGCTAAAATTGAAATTAATACTACTAAGACTCCTATATTTTTTCTATCTATAAAAAAGACTTTATACTTAAAAGTATTAATAAACTCCATACATACTGCATAATTAATTAAATTAATAAAATATGGAATATTTAAACTTATATCATATTTATCTATAAAAATATTATTATAATCTATTAACACTGAAATAATAAGAAAGATCCCTAGATAATTAATTATTTTATATAAAAAGTTTATAATCCATTCTAACAAGCTCCTTTTAGAAGAGTTTTTTATAAACTCCTTACAAAAGTTAATATAATCATAACCCACGACATCCTCTATCAATAGACCTTGATTCTGAGCTTCAAGAGCCTTTAATAATATCTCATTTAACTTTTCCTTATATATCTTTTCTTTTATATTATTGTTAGATAGATATAATTCTATTTGAGTAAATACCTTTCTATTTTCTTTAGTAAGCTGCTTTCTTAGTTTCTTATATTCCTTATTCAATATCTTCTCCCCCAATAAATTAAGATTTAGAAACAATCTAATATATTTATTATATATTATTTAATTTGTATTAAAACCCCAAATTTTTAATAATATTACATAATGATTAAATAAAAAACTCTCCTGCTTTTACACAAGAGAGTTAAATCTATCCCTATACAACTCCACACTACTAACTCCACACTCCTAACTACTAACTCCTAACTCCACACTCCTAACTGTCTAAGGAAATTTTTTCTCCTCTTCTCAGCTTTGCCCTCATATTATTTATTAGCTCATCCATCTTTTCAAGCTCTGCTAATACTGCTTTTTCTTCTTTATCTGTTTCGATTATTTTATGAATTCCACCATTTTTAATTACTATTCTTTTATCTGCTATAAGGGCAAGACTTGGATCATGAGTTGCCATAAGAACTATTTTTTCTTCACTTACTAGAAGATTTAGGGCCCTTTTTCTATCTATACCTGCATTTTCAATTTCATCTATTAAAACTATTGGAGAAGTACTTAATATGGCTGTATCAGCTATCATTAAAGCCCTTGATTGACCTCCGCTTAATCTTGTTATTGGAGTATCTAAATCAAACTTTTCTCCAGCTAATTCATTAGCAGCAGATATTATTTTTGCTATAACTTCCTCTTCATTTTCTATCATTCTGCTTTGGGCATGAAGTTCTAAGAATTCTTTTACTGTAAGGTCCATAACAAAGTTCATATTTTGGGATAATTGTGCTACTAGCTTATTGCTTGTAGAAAACCTAAGGCTTGGGTCTGCCTTTTCTCCATTTATTAAAATAGTTCTGCCAGTAGGGGTATCTTTATTGGCAGCCCATTCTATATCTGCAAGAAGCCTGCTTTTTCCTGAACCTGTTGGCCCTACTATTGATACAATTTCGCTTTTGTTAATAACTAGTTTTGAGAAGTTTTCAGCCTTTCCACTTTTGTCTTTTCCAGCAATTATTGTTATTGAGTTCACTGTATCCTTATCTAAGCCCAAAAATTCAAGCATTTGATTAATATAAACTTCTAAATCTGACTTTATTTTAGGAAGATCTATTGCCCATTCTTCAATATCTTCTTCTGTAAAGTGATTTAAATATTCTTCAAAGGTATAGTCTTTAAAGTTAGTTACATCTAATTTATTGTTTTCAAAAAAAGATAAAATAAATGGATATTTCTTTTCTAAGTCCTTAATTTTTTGTTTTTCTAATTCTTTTATTTTAACCATTGTTATCACCTATTTTTATCTTTCTTACATTTCCCATTTGATATTCTTCCCCAATTCTTGTTTCTCCTAAGCAATAGGAACATAGGGCTGAAGGCATTGGGAATTTTAATTGTTTACCCTTAACTGTTTCAATATCTGAATTGTCATCATATATTAAGGTGCTAAGCTCAAAGGCTCCCTGACCTGTTAGTCCATTTACAAAGATTATTGCTGCTTGGGGATTTACAGAATTAACCCTTGAGGCAAAAACTTCTCTCTCTGCTTGAGAAACTATATCGCCCTTTGTAATTACTATAACATCAGCAGTTTTTAGCATTGGACCAATTTTTTTAGGAGTATTTATTCCGCTTAAATTATCTATAACGCATACTGATTTTATTCCCTTTATATATGGAGAACATCTATTACAAAGACCAGCACTTTCCGTAATAAGCATATCTAATTTTTCACTTAAGCCCCAGTTTACTACTTCTTCAATATTACTAGCAAAGTAGTGGTCTGGACATAAGGAGCCTGATAATCCTTTTTTTACTGGGACCCCTGCTTTTTCATATAATAGGTCATCATCTGTGTAAAGGCAGTCAAACTTAACTACCCCAACAGATAAGCCCCTATTTTTTATTGATTCAATAGTCTTTAGAATTACAGAAGTTTTTCCTGAAGAAGGAGGACCTGATACAGTTACTAAGTTCATCTACTCTTCCCCCTTTACACTTTTATGGAATATATCTTCACATTTCTTAAGCAGGCTTGAAATATCATTTTCCTTAATAAAGTCCCAGCCAAGCCACATATATTTGTTTTCTTTTGGCAGCATATTATCAACTTCTGGATTAACAGATGGGAATTTTCCCTGATGGGCTAAAATTTCTCCCACTTCTTTACCTGCAAAGAAATCTGCTATAGGCTTTAATTCTTCCTGCTTTTCTTTTTTAGTTAACATAAATACTGGACTTATAATTGCTCCATCCTTAGGCCATACTGCTACCATTGGGCTTCCTGGCTTAACCATCCAAGTAAAGAAATAGGGCATAATAGTTACTACTGGTTTATCACCAATTTTAATATGGGACTTTACCATTTCTGATGGATGCATGCTTTTCTTAAGGCTTCTACCTAATCTTTTTATACCATCTTCACCAAAGTTTTTATAAAGATTAAGTAAAATAGCATTAAATAAGTCAAGGTCCTTAATTGGAAGAGTTACGCTATTTATAAATTCATCTGATAAAATATCTTCCCAGCTTTCTGGCATCTTTCTTCCCTTTAGTTCATCCTTGTTAACTAAAAATATGGCTGGAACAACTGATAAAATAGAATATTGACCATTTGGATCCTTTAAACTTATATAATCATTATTAAAGTCCCTATTATAATTTTCTATACCAGTTATATCTTCAAAAAGATTTTCTGTTTTATATTTTCCAAATAAATTCTTATCAAAGAATAAATCAAAACCTGCTGATATAAACATATCTGGTATGTTTTCTATAGAATCATTTTTAAGGTCTTCCATTATCCAATCTATCCCCATGGATGCAGCCTTTAGGTCGTATTCTAAATTGAAAGGTAAGTTTTTTTCTTCAATAAACTTTTCAAAGGCTTCATTTAGAGGAACTTTAACTGGGCAAGGCAATACCCCAGCAATTTTAATGGTTTCCCTATTTTCTTTCTTTAGCCTTCTTTCTTCTTCTTCAATTTTTTCAACTAGGTTATTTACAAAGGTTTCTACATTTATATTTTTTAGTTTTAAGGCATTCCCTAGAGAAATTGCTTTGCCAAAGGTTTTTCTAGAATTTTCATCTTTTATATTTTCAAAACCGGCTGAAACTAATAAATCAATAGCAACCTTATATTTTTCTGTAATATCATATAAAGAATCTTGTGTTTCAAAATATTTATTTTTCATTTTTTTCTCTTTCTCCCCACAATATTTAATATTTTACTAATAGTTTACAATTTAACCCCTATAGCTTCCGTAACCCAAGTTACAAGTTTAGCCAATATTATAAGAAAATTTTCATAAGCCCCCTAATCACATTTTAGCTTAAAATTTCTTTTAATTTATTAATTACTATATCGATTTCTTCCTTGCTTGTATATCTTCCAAGGCTGAATCTTACTGCACCACGGCCTAGCTCTTCTGAAACTCCCATGGCCTTTAATACTGGTGAAATTGAAGTTAATCCTGAATGGCAGGCAGATCCTGTTGATGCTGCTACATTGGACAAGCTACTTAATATTTCACCTCCATTATATCCTAAGAAACTAATATTTAAGGTATTAGGCAATCTCTCCTCTGGGTGTCCATTTAAGTGAATTTTGTCACCAAAACTTTCTTTAAGTTCTTTATAAAAATAGTCTGTAAGTTCCTTTATTTTTGTATCCCTTAAAGCCTTTTCTGCTATCTCACAGGCTTTCCCTAAAGCAACATCTAAAATAATATTTTCAGTTCCTGCCCGTCTTCCACCTTCATGGTCTGCACCATGGATAAGAGGTTCAATATTAATTCCTTCTCTAATATATAAGGCACCAATTCCCTTAGGAGCATAAAGTTTATGGCCTGCTATGGTTAAGAAATCTACTCCTAGCTCCTTAACATCTATTGGAACTTTACCAAGAGATTGGGAGGCATCTGTATGAAATAAGATATTATGTTTTCTGCAGACTTCAGCTATTTCCTTTATTGGCTGAATAGTACCTGTTTCATTATTTGAATGCATTACTGAAACTAAAATAGTTTTATCTGTTAATAGCTTTTCAACATGTTCTGGATTTACCCTGCAATACTCATCCACTGGAAGAAAAGTAACTTCACAGCCATTCTTTTCTAAATACTTACATGGATTTAAGATTGCCGGATGCTCCACATGAGAAGTAAGAATGTGATTTCCCCTATTTTTATATGTAAAGGCAACTCCCTTTAAAACAGTATTATTACTTTCACTTCCGCCACTTGTAAATATAATTTCTTCTGGTGAACAATTTATAAGTTTTGCAATTTGCTTTCTTGCATTTTCAACTGCATTTTTAGCACTAGTTCCCATCTCATGAGCACTTGATGGATTTCCATAATTTCCATATAAATAAGGAAGCATTGCATCTGCTACTTCCTTGTCTATTGGTGTTGTTGCATTGTAATCAAGATATATCATATTTTCCTCACCATCCTATGTTTAAATATTTTAACATCTAAATTATTGCCACTTTATTCTGTAAATATATAATAACATTGATTATCCTTTTTAAAATAATTATCTGGAAATAATCTTTGCATATAAAAAGAAATTGTAGCAGACAAAAATATAGTCTACTACAATTTCTTTTTTACTTGAAATAATATACTTATGTTTTCTAGGTTTCTTTAGGAATGGATTCTTGACATATATAGTATGTTAAGAATTTAAATAATTTATTCATTAAATTAACTTCTAACTTAATTAATTGGAACTTATAAAAATAGGTAAATTCGGTGGATAAATAGTAAATATAACAAAAATCAATATTATTAATATATTGATTACTATTACAATTCCTGAATTTATTCCTTTATAGTACCTATAAAAATGTAATCCTAGTAATTGAGCAAAGAGTATAGCCAAGAAAAATATTAAAATATCTACAATTAAATTTTCTGCTCCAAAGGCTCCAGTATATAAATAATATAGGGCTGGAGTAGTTATCATTGATACTGCTAAGGCTGCTAGTTCTGCTGTGAACCATTTATCTTTATCAAGATTATATTTTCTACTGTTAATAAAATAATAAAAGCCCCACCACAAGATTATAGGTATATTTCCTAATTTTATATGTTCCCACACACTTTCATTTACAGGAAAAAACAAGGCAAGAAGCAGATTTTTCCCTGACCATTCATAAATAAAGTGGCCTAAGGATCCCATTATAAATATCAATGGAATTCCCACAACAATCCACCTTTCAGGTTTAGACAATCTTTTAAAGCTCATAATACTCTCCTTCAAAATGCATTTTTACATATACTTACATTAAACAATCCTTCTAAAATTCCTCCTAACCTAAAAACTGAAACCTGAAAACCGAAACCTGAAAACTGAATCTCACTCCACACTCAGTCCTCCACACTCCAAACTAATTAAACCTGAAACCTGAAAACTGAAAACTGTTACTCCTCTCTCCACACTTCCTCAATAACATTATCTATCTTGCCAACAGCCTTCTTTATGGCTTCTCTTTTTTCCTTTTCTGTAGTTCCTGTTCCATCTACCAGCAACTCTTGAAACCTCTTTATTCCCATCATTTTCATTAGATCTTCTACATAATTTATCCCCTTATTTAAAAAGGGCCTTGTCATCCAAGGAATATTGCCACCTGAGGATTGAACATAAATCATTCCTCTTT
>JAAYOT010000052.1 GCA_012520205.1 Clostridiales bacterium | reverse complement strand
ATACAACAATGGGATCCCGGATAGTTAGGGCATAATTGGATATAACTCTTAAAGCTGCGAATATAGAAGCAACATTATAAATTGGTTCATTTATATTAACTTGATAAATTTTCCTAAATGCCAGTTCTTCAGCTAACTTGATTACAATAAATCTACAATCAGGTACAACTCCCCTTATATTTGGGTTTTTACCCCTTGCACCTATCAAGCCAGAAGTTTTTGTACCGTGACCTATTTCATCTTTTACAGGTACAATAGAGTAGGGGTCTCCGCCCTGCCTATATAAATCAATGGCTTGCTGAATTTGCTCACTATTATAAACTGCACCAAAAAATATATTAAAGCCATCTATTTGGGTTGTACTATTCTCAGCACTTTGATCCCAAATATAATCAATTCTAGTATTGCCATCCTCATCCATGAATTCTTCATTTAAGTAATCAATTCCGGTATCAATAACAGCTACTTTAACCCCTGTACCTAAAAGGTTTAAAGGAAGGTCTAATTGAAGAAATTCAGCCTGGGAGGCTTCCAATGGAGAGATTTGTTGAAGGCTGTATATGGTAAAAGGTTTGATATATATAATTGTTTCAAAGGGAGGAGAAGCAAGTATAGTTTCAAGGGTTTCAGGTGAAGATAATATTGCATATCTGCTGGTTATTATTATTATACTTAGATTAGGATAATTTGCAATTTCAGCCTCAACATCACCTATATAATGTACAAGATAATGAAAAAGGTCTGGATTTCTAAAAATATTTTGGCTAGAATTTTCCTGTCTATTCATTTTTATCACCATCCTTCTTTGGGAGTTTAAGTAAGTGATTATTAGTATCAGGCCGATTTTTTGTTTTCTCTAAATTGTATGGATTAAATAAAGTTAAATTTATTTTTCTTAATAAGTTGGGAAATATTCTAGCAATAAAGTTAAAAGTTCCAAGTAAATTAAATTCTCCATATCCTATATCTACATTAGGATAAGTAAAGTTTGGATTTCTACTAGCACCATAAATTAAATAGCTCCTAATTTTTATAGCAGACATAGAATGATCGTTACCTTTTACTATTCCCCATTCCAGAAGAAGAGCGCAAGCCCCAGCAATAATAGCTGTAGCAGCAGAGGCCCCGGATAGGGTACTAGGATTTCCATTAAGATCTGTAGTTAATATATCTACACCAGTAGTAGCGATAATAGGGTTAATAAATCCATTTGTATTGAAACCTTTACCAGAAGTAGGAGTAATTGAATTGTTAGGTCCTAAATAGGCAACACTTATTATATTAATAGTAGAAGAAGGAACAACTAATGTATTTTCCGGATCAGGAGTTAAAAATTCTACACCTGCAGGTAAAGTACTTTTAGGTGGAAGCCAAATATCATACCTTCCATCAACTATATAAAAACCAATAAGGTCTATTCTCCAAATCCCCGGTTTAATTCCATTGAATTGAACATTTATAAGTTCAGTTCCCGTGAAGTGTTCAGGAGTAAAATAACTTACTATAACAGAGGTATTAGTAAATATATAATTATAGGTCACCTTTCTTCCAGTTTGAGGAACTATAACTCCACTAGCTTCTCCAGTAGGGGATGTAATATTTATTGAGGCCCTGTTTGGTCTTTGAAGCCAAATATTAAGGGAAAAATTTTTCATTTCTCTAGGAATCCTAAATTCTTGAGTAGATATTTCACCAACGCCATCTATTAATCCTCTAGCATGACCTTGAGCATTACCTTCATTTCCGCTACCAACTACTATACATAATCTTCCGTAGTTTGTTAAATCCATTAAATATCGGGAAATTAAATTTGCACCATCATGACTTCCAAAGGTAGAACCAACACCAATATAAATAACCATGGGTCTTTTAAGTCTTAAAAATTCATTTCTAAGAAATTCTAGAGCTGTAAATAGTTCAGACATATTATAAACAGGTGGAGGATCCATATTATTTTCTCTAATTAATCTTTGAAAATTAGT
>JAAYOT010000333.1 GCA_012520205.1 Clostridiales bacterium | reverse complement strand
TTTGTTAATATAATTAATTATTTTATCATACTATTTAACCATATTGATATTGACATTTGATACATCAACTTAATTTATAGCTAATTAAAACCTCTTAGTTCTATTATAATACTCCTTATAAAAATTCAATATAACTCTTTATTCTTTTAAGGATATAATATAATAAAACATAGGAAGAAATGAGATTACTTTTTCTCATTTCTTCCTATGTTTCCTTGCTTTATTTATTATCTTTTTTTATTGTTACAACAACTAAGATTTATATGGGGTTTTATTCCCATCTAAATCTTAGTTTAATTACAAATATTTTTTTAGTTCGTTACCTCCAAATTAAAACTGCTTTAGTAAATTTGCCATTTCTATTGCAGTTATTGCTGCATCATATCCCTTATTTCCTGCCTTTGTTCCTGCCCTTTCAATAGCCTGTGTAATTGTATCTGTTGTTAATACTCCAAAAATCACTGGAAGTTCTGTTTCTAATGATACAGATGCAATTCCTTTTGATACTTCGCTAGAAACATAATCAAAGTGTGGTGTTGAGCCTTTAATAACAGCTCCAAGACATATTACCCCATCATATTTATTTGTCTTAGCCATTTTTTTAGCTGCAAGAGGTATTTCAAAAGCTCCTGGAACCCATGTTATTTCAATATCCTCTTCCTTAACTCCATGCCTTTTTAACCCATCAATTGCTCCTGATAAAAGCTTTGAACCTATAAATTCATTGAACCTTCCTATTACAATTCCAAATTTTAATCCCTGTGCTACTAAATTTCCTTCAAATGTTTTCATATTATTGTTCCTCCTTAAAATTTAACATATGGCCCATTTTTGCCTTTTTTGTTTTTAAATAAAACTCATTTCTTTCATTATGATTCATCTGTATTTTAACTCTTTCTGAAATTTCAATTCCATAATGGGAAAGAGCTTCTAACTTTTTAGGGTTATTTGTCATTAATTTAATTTTATTAATGCCTAACTGTTTTAGGATTTGAGCGCCAACAGTATAATCTCTTGCATCTTCTGGGAATCCAAGGGCTAAATTTGCTTCTACAGTATCCATTCCCTGGTCTTGAAGTTCATAAGCTTTTAACTTATTAATTAAACCTATTCCTCGACCTTCTTGACGTAAATATAAGATAACCCCTCGCCCTTCTTTATTTATTTTTTCTATTGCTGCTTGAAATTGTTCTCCACAATCACATCTTAAAGAACCAAAAACATCACCAGTTAAACATTCTGAATGTATTCTTACTAATACTGGACTGCCATCATCAACATTTCCTTTAACTAAGGCTACATGGTGTTCATTATTTAATGTATTTTCATACCCAAAAATTTTAAAATCACCATATTTTGTTGGCATCTCTGCTTCTGCTGCTTTTGTTATATGTATTTCATTTTTACGTCTATATTCAACTAAATCAGCAACAGTAATTATTTTTAAATTATGTTCCTTGGAAAATTTCATAAGTTCTGGCATCCTCGCCATTGTTCCATCATCACTCATAATTTCGCAAATTACTCCAGCAGGATATAAACCAGCTAATTCTGCTAAATCAACTGCTGCTTCTGTATGTCCTCTACGAACTAAAACTCCACCTTTTTTAGCAGCCAGTGGAAAGATATGACCTGGCCTATTAAAGTCTTCTGGCCTTACATTTGGATCTAAAACTTTATTAATTGTAAGAGATCTTTCATAAGCTGATATCCCCGTTGTAGTTTCTTTAGCATCAATAGATACTGTAAAGGCAGTTCCTTTGGCATCTGTATTTTTATCAACCATAGGGTGTATATTTAATTCTTCTAACCTTTCTTCTGTAATTGGCATACAAATTAACCCTCTTCCATACTTAGCCATAAAATTAATAGCTTCAGGAGTTGCTTTTTCTGCTGCCATTAGTAGATCCCCTTCATTTTCTCTATCTTCATCATCAAGAACAACTACTATTTTTCCATTTTTAATATCTTCTATAGCTTCTTCTATAGTGTTAAATTTAAACATATAGCTCCTCCTTATTATTCTTTACTTAAACAAAGCCATTTTCCTGAAGAAAATTATAATCAATATCCTCTTCATTGCCTTCTTTATTGCTTTCTTTTTCCTCTTTATTCATAATGAGCTTTTCAACATATTTGCCAACCATATCGCACTCTAAATTCACTAAGTCTCCAACCTTCTTTCTTAGCAGGGTTGTAATTTCCTTTGTATGAGGAATTATAGAAACTTTAAAAACCTTATCATTAATATAAGCAACTGTAAGACTTATTCCATCTATGGTAATGGAGCCTTTTTGTACAATATATCTTAGTATTTCTCTTCCAGTACTAATGGTTACCCATACTGCATTATCTTCTTTTTCATATTCTGTTATAATTCCAGTTCCATCTATATGACCACTAACTATATGCCCTCCAAGCCTATCTCCAACTCTTAAAGCTCTTTCAAGGTTTACTTCATCTCCCACTTTTAATAGATGCAAATTACTTCTTCTCATAGTTTCGGCCATTACATCAACTACAAAACTACTAGTTGAAAATTCTGTAACAGTTAGGCATACCCCATTTGTGCTTATACTGTCTCCAATCATTACATCTTCAATAACCTTCCTTGCATCTATTACTATTTTGGCAGACTTAGTTGCTTTTATTACTTCCTGAACCTTACCTACTTCTTCAATGATCCCTGTAAACAACTCATTATCACTCCTTCCTTATATAACCTTCTATCATTAAGTCATCACCGAATCTCTGAATATCAATATTATTAAGGATAAGGGCATTTTTCATTAATTCTATACCCTGTCCCCCTATTGGAGTCTTTGCCATATTGCCTCCGATTATTTTGGGAGCGATAAATGCATTTACTTTATCAACAATTCCCGCTTCAATAGCCGAGAAGTTTAATTCACTTCCACCTTCTATTAAAATGCTATCTATACCTTTTTC
>JAAYOT010000051.1 GCA_012520205.1 Clostridiales bacterium | reverse complement strand
AGAATTAATAAGTTTTGATACTCCAATTGGATATAAAATTTACACAAGAACCTTGCAGTATATATTTATTAAGGCTGCATTAGATATTTTCCCTAAGGATGCAACTATAACTATAGAACATAGTTTAGATGGGGGAGTCTTTGGGCAAATTCATAAGAAAGAGCCTTTAAATGAAGAAGATCTTCAAAAAATTAAAGATAGAATGGTTGAAATAATAAATAATGATATAGTGATAAATAAGATAAAGGTGAAAAAAGAAAAAGCCATGGAAGTTTTTAAAAGCTATGGTATGGAAGATAAGATTTCCTTACTAAGCCATGTTAATTTTGAAAGGGTAAAACTTTATGAATTAGATGGAAGATATGATTATTTTTATGGTCAAATGGCATATTCAACTGGGATAATAAAGGCTTTTGATGTAATGTTTTATAAACCAGGCTTTATTATAAGATATCCTAAAAAGACTAACTTAGAAGAATTAGCTAACTTTAAGGAAAATAGAAAGCTTTCACAAATTTTTATGGAAACAGAAAAGTGGATAAATATAATTGGTGTTGGAGATGTAGGTTCTTTAAATAATAAGGTAGTGAATAATGAGATTAGAGATTTGGTTATGGTTTCTGAAGCTCTACATGAAAAGAAAATAGCACAAATAGCAGATATGATTGATAATAAGAAGGGTACAAAGGTAGTCTTAATTGCTGGCCCTAGCTCTTCTGGAAAAACAACTTTTGCTAATAGGCTTGCAATTCAGCTTAAAGTTAATGGTTATACTCCTATTCCAATTTCTTTAGATGATTATTTTATTAATAGAGAAAATACTCCAAGGGATGAAAATGGGGAATATGATTTTGAAAGTATTTATGCCCTTGATTTAGATTTATTTAATGAAAATTTGACTGACTTATTAAATGGTAAGGAAGTTGAAATTCCTAGCTATAATTTTAGAACAGGAGAAAGGGAATGGAATGGAAATAAGCTTGTCCTGCCAGAAAAGGGAATATTGATAATTGAAGGAATTCATGGCTTAAATCCTATGTTAACTAATTCTGTACCAGAGGAAAATAAGTTTAAAATATATATTTCAGCTCTAACCCAGCTAAACTTAGATAATCATAATAGAATTGCAACAACAGATATAAGAAGAGTAAGAAGGATAGTTAGAGATATCTTATCAAGGGGCTATGGGGGAGAACTTACCCTGAAGATGTGGCCATCCATACGAAGAGGGGAAGAAAGAAATATCTTTGTTTATCAGGAAGAAGCAGATGTAATGTTTAATTCAACCTTAGTATATGAACTATGTGTTTTAAAGAAGTACGCTTTAGAAGAATTAGATAAGATAAAAGAGGATAGTCCAGTATATTTAGAAGCAAGCAGGCTTAAATCCTTCTTAGGTTTCTTTAAGGAAATAGATAAAGATTACGTTCCTACAAATAGTATTTTAAGAGAGTTTATTGGAGGAAGCATATTCTATAAATATTAAATCCAGTGTGGAGTGATATTTAAGTGCGGAGTGATATTTAAGTGTGGAGTGATATTTAAGTATGGAGTGTGGAGTTTGGAGTTTGGAGTTTGGAGTGTTGAGTTAGTTTTCAGTTTTTAGACTTAATTTAGTGTTGAGTTTGTAGTGAGAATTTAGTTATCAGTTGTAAGGTTTTAGATTTCAGTTTTGTGAAAAATGAGAAATGCTTTTTACAAATAAATTATTTCTCTTATAAATATAAAAATAGAGCTATTCCCTTATCAGATAAAAATATT
>JAAYOT010000050.1 GCA_012520205.1 Clostridiales bacterium | reverse complement strand
TTTTTTTATATGTTGGGTAACTGCAGGTTGTGTTAAATTTAATTCAGCTGCAGCCCTTGTATAGTTTCTATGTTGTGCAACTTTTAAAAATGTAAATATCTTTGTATCTAGCATATATGCCTCCATTTTAGTATATCTTATAATTCTAACTATAACATAAATTTATCAATAATAACAAATCATAATTTGATTTTATAACTTCTTCCATGTAAAATCATTTTGTAAGAACAAAGGAGGATATTTATGAAAAAATTACTAACTTATATACCTGGTTTCTTAATGGCTTTATTGGTTGCTTTAATAGCAAGATATTTAGAATCATTGCTACCAATTCCATTAATTGGAGAGTCCGTTATAGCCCTATTTATTGGAATGGCTATTAATCATATAAAAAAACCAAGTAAAATGATATCTGCAGGTTTAAAATTTACTTCTAAAAGAGTGCTTAAGTTTTCTATTATATTGTTAGGTGCTTCTTTAAGTATAGGAACAATTCTTAGTGTTGGTCGTTTATCACTAACAGTAATGATTTTTACCCTTATTACTTGTTTTGGTTGTGGTTATTTTGTTGGAAAATGGCTTGGTTTAGATTGGAAACTTTCTAATATGATTTCTGCTGGTACTGGAATTTGCGGTGGATCTGCTATAGCTGCAATGGCACCAGTTATTGAAGCAGAAGATAAAGATGTAGCCTATGCTATGTCAGCTACATTTTTATTTGATATGACCATGATAGTATTATTTCCGATTATGGGACGTGCTATGGGCTTAAGCGATATGGCCTATGGTCTATGGACCGGTACTGCTGTAAATGACACTTCAAGTGTAGTTGCAGCCGGGTATGCATTTAGCGAAGCAGCTGGAGATTTTGCAACAATGGTAAAACTAACTCGTACATTATCTATTATTCCAACAGTGCTGATCTTCTCCCTTATTAATACACGAATAAATAATAAGAATTTAGCTAAAGATGCTGTAAGCCGCGAAAAGGTTAAAATTACATCCTTATTCCCATGGTTTATATTAGCATTTGTTGGTATGGCTATAATCAACAGTTTTGGTATTATTCCAGCAACAGTTTCCACTGCCATGAAAACTTTAAGTAAATTCTTAATGGTATCAGCATTAGCTGCAATAGGTATGAATACTGACTTCCGAGAGATGAAAAAATCCGGTATTAATCCAATGATCCATGGTTTTATAATCTCAGTTTTAGTAGTTATTGTAGCTATTGTAATAGAATACTTCATGGGATTAGTTTAATAAATTAATATGCTAAAATCAAAAATTCCCTCAAACTTTATAGTCTGAGGGAATTTTAATATATTTTAATTAATTTGAATTCATACTTAAATCTGATGAAATACTTATGGGTGTCTGTTTTTCTAATTCTCCAGCCCACTCAAAAGCCTTCTTAGCTATAATAACTGCAATAATTTCATTTATTACAGCAGCTGCTGCAATTGTTCCTCGAAGTACAGTTGCAGAAGCTGGATCAAAAACACTTAAGGTTGTACTTGCAATGCCTGTAAAAACAAGTGAAATACCAGAATGGGGTAATAGCGTAAGTCCTAAATATTTCTTTACGGTTTTCGGTAAGCCTGTCTTCTTCGCTCCTAAAAAGGCACCTGTATATTTACCTATCGCCCTTGATATAATATATATTGCTGTAAATATTCCTGCACCTAAAATTAAACGATAATCAAGAGGTGCTCCAAGATTCAAGATAACAATCATTAAAGAAAGTTCAAGAATTGGGCTGAAAGCACTCATTATTTCTGACAATCTTTCTTCTGAAACCATATTAGCGAAAGTTGCAGAAAAGGCCATACCTATTAACATAAAATTCAGAACCGGCTCCGGTAAAACCAACTTATTAATTACAATCCCTACACTTGAAACTAGTAACATAAGTATAACTGTAGTCATTAATGTTGCATTTCTAGAATGCTCTTTTCTTAAGATAACTCCTGCCACTATTCCCATTACTACTCCAATAGCAATTGGTAATAATACCATCATGGCTAGTATTAGATATAGTGGTGTTGATTTTTCTGAATTAGCAGTAGTAATAAAAGTATTAATACTGAAAAATACAACAATTGCAACAATATCATCAAGAGCTGCCATAGGGATTAAAGTTCGAGTTACCGGACCATCTGCTTTAAATTCTTCAACTATGGATAAAGCTGGCGCAGGGGCTGTTGCAAGTGCAATTCCTCCAAAAATAAAAGCCCAATAACACACTCAAAAATACTTAAGATAATTTGATACCAACTAGCATCTAACAGTTTACCACTTATTATACCCACTGCATGCGGCCCTAAAATCATGCCTGTTAAGAGCCATCCTAAAATAGCAGGAAGCTTTATCCTTGATACAAGTTTCCCAACAATAAACGCAATAAAGACTCCTATTAGAAGCCTTATCATTAGTAAATCCATTATTCTTTTTCCTCCTTTGTAATCCTGTAATGCATATTTTTCAATAACTTCTTAAAATTCTCATAAACCCTACTTTAAAGGTGATAGGTTAATTTTGGGCTATTAGGGCAGTATTACCACCCTATCATAAATAAACTAATCGGTCAAACAAAAAGCCCCAAACTACTAAGTTTGAGGCACCCTAAATCCCAATCGACTCTTTTTTATATTCTGTATAATTTCATTTATATTTCATTAATAAATTTGCCTCCTTCACTCCAGCTTTCACCGCCATCTGTTGAATAACTTCTAGCTCCTTTTACCATCTTAGCTTGCAAAGTATTGGTAGAAGTTGCTGCAGAAACCGTTACAGCACCAAGGGCTACAGCAAGGGCTGAGCAAGCAAAAATAGTACCTACTTTCTTTTTTCTTGTGTTCAATTTTGATAGAACTTTAGTTATCATATTTTATCTTACCTCCATTTTTTCTAAGCAGCCGCCTTACATTTATTATGATAAACTATCTACCTTTAGCGAACCTTTAATTTTTTATTCATTTTAATTAAAAATAAAAAGAAGCTATTTCCATAGGCTTTAACCCCATTAGCAATAACTTCTTTTTTCTTAATTTATTAAAGGCTAAATAATTTATAACTCTTAAAAAGTGATAAAAACTGCTCATAACTTATATTATTTAAATCATCTATTTTTGCATATTTTAAGGCCTTTTTAAATTGATTTTTTGTAAATAGCTTTCCATACTCCTTATTAACCCATTTCATCACAAAGTATTTATATATTTCTTTCTC
>JAAYOT010000332.1 GCA_012520205.1 Clostridiales bacterium | reverse complement strand
TAGCAAGGAAACTTGAATCTATTTCTGTTGTGTATCCATTCATATTAAAGTAAGTTAAGAACCAAACTAATATTGAAACTCCAAATATTAATGTTCCAGCCCTTATTATAAAGCCCTTTGACTTTTCCCAAGCATTTAATACTAATGTTCTAAAGCTTGGAACTTTATATTCTGGTAATTCTAATATAAAGGGCTCTTCATCCTTTTTAAATAATGTGTTCTTAAATAAAAATCCAACTAATATTGCAATTACAATTCCTAATAAGTATAATGACATAACTACTATATCTTGATTATTTTCGAAGAATATTGACGCAAATAAGGCATATACTGGCAGTCTTGCCCCACAAGAAACAAGAGGTGCAATTAATGCTGTCATCTTTCTATCCTTTTCACTTTCCAATGTTCTTGTTGCCATTATTGCTGGTGCTGAACATCCAAAGCCCATAATAATTGGAATAAAGGCTTTTCCTGATAATCCAATCCTTCTCATAATTCTATCCATAATAAAGGCTACTCTTGACATATATCCACTATCTTCAAGAATACATATTCCTAAGAAAAGGGCGAACACTATTGGGAAGAATACTATTACTCCACCCACTCCTGCAACAATACCATCTAAAATTAAGGACTGGAACCACTCTGATGAATTTTCAAGGAAGCCTGCAATATATGGTGTAAATGCATCTGCCACAAAAGCATCTAGCATATCAGCTAAAGGTTGTCCAAACCAGTTAAAGGTAAATTTAAATACCACTAGTAAAGCTAAAAGGAAAATTGGATAAGCTAGAAGAGGATGTAAAAGCACCTTATCTATAGTTTTTCCAATATTCTGAGCCTTACCTGGACTTCTTAAACTTTTTTTTATTACCTTATCTAAATAATTATAAGTTTCATTTTCAGACTTAAATCTTAATTCATAATTTACAGCACTACCTTTAAGATTAATTATTGTTTCTTTTATTTTATCTAAACCCTTTTTAGTTTTAGCTGATATAGGAAGAACAGTAACTCCTAATTCCTTCCCAAGCTTTTCACAATCAATGTCTAGACCTCTCTTTTTAGCGATATCCATCATATTAAGTAATATGATAATAGGTTTATTAAATTCCATTAATTGAGTTGTTAAATATAAATTTCTTTCTAGGTTTGTTGCATCAACAACATTTAATATAAGATCTACATCATCTTGTTCTAAAAACTCTCTTGATATCTTTTCTTCATTTGAATAAGTATCCATGGCATAAATGCCAGGTAAATCTACTATTTTTATATCTTTACTAAAAAATCCATACTTCTTATCTATTGTTACACCTGCCCAGTTCCCAACATATTGCTTTGAACCCGTTAATGCATTAAATACAGTTGTCTTACCTGTATTAGGATTACCTATTAATGCTGCATTTATCATATTTCCACCCCTTACTCACTTAAATAAATATTCTTAGCATCTTTCTTTCTTATAGCTAGATCAAATCCTCTGAAGGAAACTAGAATGGGATCTCCTAAAGGTGCAACCATCTTAACTTCAAGTTCTGTCCCCTCTACACAACCTAAAGCTAATAATCTCTTTGCCAATTTCTTATCTCCAAGAACCTCTTTTACTGTGCCTTTTTCTCCAATCTTTAAATTGAATACTGTCATATATGTATCCCCCTCTGCACAAATTTTCCACTTATATATAATTATACTCAATTGAAATTGATTGTCAATAACCTTGTAGAAATTTTTGATATTTTTTTATCAATGCTAATTATATTGAAATCTTTAATTTTATCTTTAAATTGTTCATTTTATCTGTACATTTTAATTTTTATTATGTGTATGTAAAAAGCGTATTTTCATTAGTAAATCCCTTATTTTTTCGCCAATTGAATTTCTATATCAATTGATAATACATTAAATAAACCATAAAAAAAGATTCAACTTCATCTAAAGTCGAATCTTTTTTATCTAATCATACACTCAGTACTCCAAACTCCACACT
>JAAYOT010000331.1 GCA_012520205.1 Clostridiales bacterium | reverse complement strand
CTTGCTTTCTATACTAGCCAATAGTCTCACTCCCTTTTCTTTAGACTACTTTATCCTACTAAATTATAACTACATTTTCATTAACTTACAACCTTATAAAATATCTAATTATTCTATATCCCTTAAATATTTTATCATATCTTCTTCTATATTTTCTCTTAAATTTTCATAAACTTTTTTTGTGGGAGCTAACCATAACTCTCCAGTTCCCTTATAAATATTTAAAAATTTTCCTTCTGAGGCATTACCTAATAGGTTATTAGATAACTTTTCTGTTTCGTGCTCTATATTTCCACTTCTTAAAAGAACTATATCCCCATTTATTTTTATGGAATCCCTAAATATTTTGCATTTTAATATTTCCTTATGAGAAACTGGAATTGTGATTAATACTATTCCACTACCTTCTAACTTTAATTTATTAGAATACTCTTCTAAGTAAGGATCACTTATTTCTTTTAATGTTGTAATTTCAATTGAACTCTCGCAGGCACAAAAAGCTGTGCTATCAATGATTATTTCTTCATCTTCTAATTCCAATAGTATAAGGTTTTCAAAGGCTGGTTCTAAAAACACTTCCCCTGAGCCTTCAATAACTGGCTTATTAGCTGATTCTTTCATCATGATGTTTGAAAGCAATCTTTTTCCTCTTCCAACAAAACCAGTATTGTTATCTATATTTATATCACCCTTGTAATAACTTACTTTTCCAGGTTCCACCTTTATTTCGCTATTATCAAGTATAATTCTTCCTTGTCTAAGCTTATTATTTCCCCTTTTTATATAATCTAATTTCATTGATAGTCCAGGATCTATATTTTCCCCAAAATCATCATATTCTAGTATTTGAAAAACGGTGTCATTTCTCATTTCTGCTATCATTGTCATTTTATTATTTATGTTAAAGGATGCTCTCATAAAATCACCTCTTTCTATATTTTACCATATTTTTTCAACAGTTAAATACATTTTTTTCATTACACAGTCCGCAGTTCACAACTCTTAACTAAAAATTAATAAAAGTGCTATGCATTTTAGAAAGTATGCAATAGCACTTTTACTTTTATATATGACAGCCTTGTAATTGTTATTTGTTAATCGTTATTAATTGGTTTATGTTTTTCTATTATTTTTTCTGCAACTTTAATTCCATCTACTGCTGCTGATATTATTCCTCCAGCATATCCTGCTCCTTCTCCTGCTGGGTATACACCCTTTACTGATATGCTTTCTAAATTTTCATTTCTTTGTATTCTTACTGGAGCAGATGTTCTTGTTTCTATTCCTGTTAAAACAGCATCCTTGTCTCCATATCCTTTAATTCTTTTATCAAAGACTGGTATTGCTTCTTTTAAGGCTTCTATTACGTATGATGGAAGGCATTTTCTTAAGTCTTCAAAAATATAGCCTCCTGTGTAACTAGGCCTTACCTTACCAATTTTTGTACTTACTCTATCTTTCATAAAGTCACCTACCAATTGAACAGGTGCCTTATATCCACCACCGCCTAGCTTATATGCTAGAGCTTCATAATGCCTTTGAAATTCCATTCCCTTTAATGGTGAATCTCCTTCAAAGTCTTCTGGTCTTACAGTTACAACTAAGGCTGAATTAGCATTATCTAAATCTCTAGCATGGTAACTCATTCCATTTGTAACTAATCTATTTTCTTCAGAAGCTGCAGATACTACAACTCCTCCCGGACACATACAGAAGGAATATACTGCCCTATTGAGTTTTTCACTTTGGTAAGTTAATCTATATTCTGCTGCCTTTAGCTTTGGATGATTATGCATCTCTCCATATTGACTTTTATTTATAACTTCTTGAGGGTGCTCTATTCTAACTCCTATTGCAAAGGCCTTAGGTTCCATATAAACTTTATTTTTATGAAGCATTTCATAAGTATCTCTTGCACTGTGGCCTATTGCTAATATTAAATTTTCACAATTTATTTCTCTTCCATTAACAATTATGGATTTTAATTCTCCATTTTCATCTTTTATATCTTCTAATTTACTTGAAAATAATACTTCTCCACCTAGCTCTATTATTTTCTTTCTTATGTTTTTAACTACACCCTTTAATAGATCTGTTCCTACATGTGGCTTTGCTAAGTAAGTTATTTCTTCAGGAGCACCTGCTTCTACAAACTTTTTTAATACATAGTCACATCTATTGTCTTTTATCCTTGTAGTTAATTTACCATCTGAAAAAGTTCCTGCTCCACCTTCACCAAATTGTACATTTGATTCTACATTTAGTTTTCCAGTTTTCCAAAAGTTATTAACAGTATCACTTCTTTTATCAACATCTTCTCCACGTTCAATAACAATTGGTTTATAACCATTTTCAGCCAAGGTTAAAGCTGCAAATATACCTGCTGGACCAAAGCCAACTACTACAGGCCTATTATTTAATTTTTTATCACCAAACTTCACTACTCCTTCATAGTAAGGTTCCTCTAACTTTACATCCTTATCCCTTAACCTTTTTACAAGAACTTCTTCCTTTTTACAATCTAGCTCAACATGATAAACTAGCTTTATATCACTTTTCCTTCTTGCATCCAAACTTTCCTTAAGTATTTTAAAATTCCTAATTTCACTTTCCGATATTTTTAACTTTTTAGCTGCTCTTTTTTTTAAAATTTCTTTATCTTCATCTAACTTTAAAGAAATATTATTTATCCTAATTGTCATTCTTTTCTCCTTTTTCCTTAGAAAATTAACACTTGTCAGTTAACAATAACTAAACCTTCCACCCCTACTGGTTGAAAATCCCACAATAGCTTATTCAGTATCTCTTACCTAAAGCTGAAAATTGAAACCCGATACCTAAAAACTGAATTATGCTCCAAACTCCACACTGCCAACACCAACTCAGTCCTCCACACTCCAAACTCCACACT
>JAAYOT010000330.1 GCA_012520205.1 Clostridiales bacterium | reverse complement strand
TTATCTTCGAATAATGAGTTAGCCCATGCTGGTCCATGTCCATCTTTATTTACAGTGTATGGAGTTGCCGGAACTGAACCACCCCAGATTGATGAACATCCTGTAGCGTTAGCTATCATCATTCTATCACCGAATAATTGAGTTACAAGCTTAACGTATGGAGTTTCTCCACAACCTGCGCAAGCACCTGAGAATTCAAGTAATGGTTGTTCGAATTGGCTACCCTTAACTGTAGTTTTCTTCATTGGGTTTTTCTTTGGAGTAATATCATTAACTGCATAATCCCATGGTTCAATTTGATCATGTTGACTAGCTTGAGGTTTCATAACTAATGCTTTACCAGGAGCTGGACATACTTGAGCACAGTTTCCACAGCCTGTACAATCTAGAGGTGAAACTCCAATTGAATAGTGCATTGGTTCTTCTGTCTTTAATGCCTTAGCTGGAACAGTTCTCATTCCTTCTGGTGCATTGTTCTTTTCTTCTTCAGTTAATAAGAATGGTCTAATTGTAGCATGTGGACATACAAATGCACATTGATTACATTGGATACATTTGTCTTCTTGCCATTCAGGAACGTTAATTGCAATTCCTCTCTTTTCATAAGCAGCAGTACCTGGCATAAATGTACCATCAGCTAGATCTGCTAATTGAGAAACTGTTAAGTCATATCCCTTTTGAGCATTGATTGGCTCAACAATGTTCTTGATGAAATCTGGTTTAGCTTTTTCTTCCTTAACTTCATCAGCAGCATCTTTCCAACCAGCTGGAACATCTATTTTTACTATAGCTTCGATTCCCTTATCTATAGCAGCATGGTTCATATCAACAATATTTTGTCCTTTTTTACCGTATGAAGTTACAACAGCATCTTTTAGATACTTAACTGCATCTTCAACTGGAATTATGTTTGCAAGTTTAAAGAATGCTGATTGCATTATCATGTTAATTCTTCCACCAAGACCTACTTCTTGAGCTATCTTAACAGCATTTAATGTGTAGAATTCGATATTGTTTTCAGCAATATATCTCTTCATTGCAGCTGGTAATTTAGCTTCAAGTTCTTCTGGTGTCCAAACAGTGTTAAGTAAGAACTTACCACCCTTCTTTAAGCCTTCTAAAACATCATATTTATATACATACGCTTGGTTATGACATGCTACAAAATCAGCCTTGTCTATTAAGTATGGTGACTTAATTGGTGTATTACCGAATCTTAAGTGAGATACTGTTATACCACCTGACTTCTTAGAGTCATATGAGAAGTATCCTTGAGCATACATATCAGTCTTGTCTCCAATGATTTTGATAGCGCTCTTATTAGCACCAACAGTACCATCTGATCCTAATCCCCAGAACTTACATGCTTTTGTTCCTTCTGGTGTAGCATCTATATCTTCAACAACTTCTAATGAAGTATTTGTTACGTCATCAACTATACCTATAGTAAATCCATCCTTAGGATTTTCTGCAGATAAGTTTGCATAAACTGCAGCAATGTGTGATGGGTTTGGATCCTTAGAACCTAATCCATATCTACCACCAACAATAACTGGAGCATCTTCTTTTCCGTAGAATGCACTCTTGACATCTAGGTATAAAGGCTCTCCAATTGATCCTGGTTCCTTTGTTCTATCTAAAACAGCAATTCTCTTTGCTGTTTCTGGTATTGCTTTTAATAATTTTTCTGCAGAGAATGGTCTATATAATCTTACCTTAACTAAACCAACTTTTTCTCCTCTTGCATTTAAGAAGTCAACAGTCTCTTCAACAACGTCAATAGATGAACCCATTGTGATAATAATTCTATCAGCATCTGGAGCTCCATAGTAATCGAAACAGTGGTATTCTCTACCTGTTAATTTAGTTATTTCAGCCATATAACTTTCAACAACATCTGGAATATCTTCATAGAATCTGTTTACTGATTCTCTAGTTTGGAAGTAAATATCTGGATTTTGAGCAGTTCCTCTTGTTACTGGACGATTTGGGTTTAAAGCTCTTGCTCTGAAACCTTCTAAAGCTTCTTGATCTACTAATTTAGCTAGTTGATCATATTCTAAAACTTCAATCTTTTGTATTTCGTGTGATGTTCTGAACCCATCAAAGAAATTCATAAATGGAATTCTAGTCTTAATTGATGCTAAGTGTGCAACAGCTGATAAGTCCATTACTTCTTGAACTGATCCTTCTGCTAGCATTGCAAAACCAGTTTGTCTTGCAGCCATAACGTCTTGATGATCACCAAAAATACTTAATGAAGATGTAGCTAAAGCTCTTGCAGATACGTGGAATACTGCTGGCAGCATTTCTCCTGCAATCTTGTACATGTTAGGAATCATTAATAATAATCCTTGAGATGCAGTATATGTTGTAGTTAAAGCCCCAGCTTGTAAAGATCCGTGAACTGCACCAGCTGCACCAGCTTCTGATTGCATTTCCATAACCTTTACAGGTTGTCCAAATATGTTTTTCTTTCCTTGAGCAGCCCATTCATCAACGTGTTCAGCCATTGGTGAAGATGGTGTGATTGGGAATATAGCAGCTACTTCAGTGAAAGCATATGATATATATGCAGCTGCTGTATTACCATCCATAGTTTTCATTTTTCTCATCTTTTTGACCTCTCTTCCTTTATATAAAAATTAATAAATACGGCTAATACAGAACTTTATTAATACTGTATTTTATTAGGAAATAAACTTAGGGGAAACCAATTATATTTAAAGCTAAAATATATTAGTTTATAATATCCCCCAATTTTACTTACTATTTTATTATATAATACTATTTTAATTTTGCAAGTTTTAAAGCTTTCACCTTCTAAAACGTTAACCTTTTCAATTGCTTATTTTTCAAAATTTATTTCTTAATATTCTTTAAAATAACTTCCATAATGGCATTTACTCCATTTGACACTTGACTATTTTTCATGTTTTTAACTAAATATTCCCTTTTTTCTCTCAACTCTTTAATCTTTTCTAAAATCAATTCATCCTTATCCATCATTTTATCCTCATCTAAAACTATGGAATATCCTTCCTTTTCAAAAGAATTAGCATTAAGGATTTGATCCCCTCTGCTTATTTTTTTAGATAATGGAATTAAAAGAGTTGGCTTTCTTAAAGCTAATAGTTCAAAAATAACATTTGCCCCTGCTCTAGAAATAACATAATCAGCTGCTTTTAATAAATGAGGAAGTTCTTCTTTCACAAATTCAAATTGTAAATATCCCACTTTACCATTGAGATTCTTTGCTAAATTACCCTTTCCACAGATGTGAATGATATTGAAGGACTCTAATAATTTATCAATATTTTTTCTTATCTGTTCATTTATGCTTTTAGCTCCAAGGCTTCCCCCTATAATTAATAGGATCTCCTTATTGTCTTTAAAACCACATATTTTCTTTCCCTCAATAGAATTTCCAGTTAATATTTCTTTTCTGATTGGAGTTCCAGTTAAAACCCCTTTTCCTTCTTTAATATATTTTAAGCTTTCTCTAAATGTAACACATAATTTTGATGAAAATGGAGCTGCTAATTTATTTGCTAACCCCGGTGTTAAATCTGATTCATGAGAAACTACAGGAATTTTCCTTAAGGAAGCAGCGATAACTACTGGCACTGCAACAAAGCCACCTTTTGAAAATACGATATTTGGCTTTTCTTTTTTCAATATTTTATTAGCTTCAGCAATACCCTTTAACACTTTAAAAGGATCAGTAAAATTTTTCATATCAAAATATCTTCTTAATTTCCCAGAAGATATTTCATAATAAGGTATTTTTGCATCTTTTATTATTTCTTTTTCTATGCCGTTTTTGCTGCCAATATATTTTATTTCAAAGCCCTTTTCCCTTAAAACAGGTACTAAAGCCAAATTAGGAGTAACATGACCAGCTGTTCCTCCACCAGTCATAATAATTTTATATTTACTCATTTAAACACCACCCGAATTCAGTTTTCAGTTTTCAGTTTTCAATTTTCAGTTTTCAGCAAGGCTAAAAATTTTCCTTCATTGTACATTTTACACCATCTATGCTGATTGTTAATTATTTATTCTCACTTACTTATTACCTTTTACTTCTTACCATTGCTTCTTCACTGAGTCTAGAGCTATGAACTCTGAGTTGTGCAGCAAACTAAAACCTAAAAACCAACTCCACACTCCACACTCAGCACTCCACACTACCAATGCTCCACACTCAGCACTCCACACTACCAATGCTCCACACT
>JAAYOT010000329.1 GCA_012520205.1 Clostridiales bacterium | reverse complement strand
GACATACAAATTAAAGTAACAGGATTAAGACCTGGAGAAAAGCTTTATGAAGAACTTTTAATGAGCGAAGAGGGCTTAACAGCTACTAAACATAAAAAAATATATATTGGAAGACCTACTTTTGAAAATATAAATAGTTTAAATAAAAAATTAGAAGAATTAAAAGAAGTTTTAAAAGAAGAAAATAATGAAATGGTTAAACTTAAAATGAAACAAATTGTTCCTACTTATAAAGAACCCAGTGAAGTAAATGAAGTAGCATTAACTGAAAGTTAACAATTTTAAAATCAAGAGGTAAAATAAATGAGTAAAGTTAATAGGGCAATAAAAAGAATATTTGATTTTGTAGCATCTTTAATTGGAATAATAATCATATCACCAATACTTACAATTGTTGCAATATGCATAAAACTAGATTCTAAAGGAAAAGTCTTGTTTCTTCAGAAAAGAGTTGGGAAAAATGGTATGCCTTTTAATATTTATAAGTTTAGAACTATGGTAAGTGATGCTGAAAAACTTGGAAAGCAGATTACTATAGGAAAAGACAGCAGAATTACAAGGGTTGGAGCTTTTTTAAGAAAATATAAAATAGACGAACTTCCTCAACTTTTTAATGTTTTAAAAGGTGATATGAGTTTAGTTGGTCCAAGGCCAGAAGTTCCAAAGTATGTTGATCTTTATACAGAAGAAGAAAGAAAAGTTTTAGAGGTTAGACCTGGTATAACAGATTTAGCCTCTCTAAGATATAGTGATGAAAATGAGATTCTAGGAAAAGTTGAAAATCCAGAAGAATACTATATAAATGTTATTATGAAGGATAAACTTAAATTAAATTTAGAGTATATTGAGAAAAGCAATATCATTTTTGATATTTATTTAATTATTAAAACAATAATAAAATGTACATAAGGTGGTAATTAATATGAAAAAACTTAAGTTTGCAATAATAGGATGCGGAAGAATATCTTATAAGCATGTGGAAGCTCTTGTTGAAAATAGAGATATAGCCGAGCTTGTTGCTACTTGTGATATAAAGTTAGAGTTGGCAGAGGCTAAAAAAGAAGAATATTTAACAAAGATGAAGGATAGTAACTTAGAAGTTGCTACTTATGTTGATTACAAAGAAATGCTTGAAAAAGAGGATATTGATGTTGTAACTATTGCAACAGAAAGTGGATATCATGCAGATATTGCAATTTATTGTATGAATAAAGGAAAGCACGTAGTAGTAGAAAAGCCAATGGCTTTATCTATTGATGATGCAAATAAGATGATAGAAGTTGCTAAAGAAAATAATGTAAAATTATCTGTAGCACATCAAAATAGATTTAACAAACCAATACAAAAGTTAAGATCTGCTGTTGAAGAAAATAAGTTTGGAAGAATAATGAATGGAACTGCAAGAATTCTTTGGAGAAGAGATGAAAACTATTATAAACAAGCACCATGGAGAGGAACCTGGGATTTAGATGGTGGTACTTTAATGAATCAATGTATTCACAATATTGACTTATTACAATGGATGATTGGTTCAGAAGTTGAAAGAGTTTATGCTGAATGTGATACTTTCAGAAATAATATTGAAGGTGAAGACTTTGGTGCTATATTAGTTAGATTTAAAAATGGATCTATTGGAATTATTGAAGGAAGTGCCGTTGTTTATCCAAAAAATTTAGAAGAAACTTTAAGTATATTTGGTACAGATGGAACTGTTGTTGTTGGTGGACTTGCAGTTAATGAACTTAAAACTTGGAGATTTGAAGGTGAAGATGAGGAAGCAGTAAAGAGAGGCCTTCAAGTTGAAATAGACAGCGTTTATGGTACAGGACATACACCTTTATTTAAAGATGTAGTAGATGCTATTAATAATGACAGAAAACCATATATAAGTGGTGAAGACGCTATAGTTCCATTGGCAATAATATTGGCAGCATATAAATCAAGAAAGACTAGCATGCCAGTAACTTTTCCGCTAAATAATTTTTCAAGTTCTGATATGAAGTAAAATTCAATTTAGTATATTTATCAGCTAGTACACAAGGAATAATGGTAAGGTGGTTGGATGAAGAAAAAAATATGTCATATTTCAACTGTGCATAGTGAAAATGATAATAGAATATTTTATAAACAATGTAGAAGTATTAGCAAGGCGGGATATGATGTATCATTAATAATTTCTTCAGATAGAAGGAAAACAGTTGACGGTGTAAATATTGTGCCTCTAGCTAAAGGAAATGGAAGAATAGATAGACTGTTGCACAATCGTAATGAAGCATATAAAAAAGCTCTAGAAGTAGATGCAGATTTATATCATTTTCATGACCCAGAATTAATACCCATAGGAAGTAAGTTAGTTAAAAGGGGTAAAAAGGTTATTTATGATGTGCATGAAGATGTTCCCAAGCAAATTTTATCTAAGAGCTATTTGGGTCCAAATTGGTTTAGAAGTTTAATTTCTATTATCTTTAATAAATACGAGAAATCTAGATGTAAGAATTTTAGTGCAGTTGTAACAATATTAGATGAATTAAAAGATGAATTTGAAAAATGTAATAAGAACGTAATTAGTGTTAAAAATTATGCTATTAAGGATATGATAGATAAAAGTTCTCCAATAGAGGAAAAGTCAAATAGAGATGAGTTTATAATAATTTATATAGGAGCTATTACAAAAATCAGAGGAATTAAAGAAATGATTAGGTCAACAGAAGTTTTTAATGGCAAGGTTAAACTTTGGTTGATTGGTAGCTGGGAATCTGAAGAATTAAGAAAAGAATGTGAAATTCTTGATGGATATAAGAATACAAAATATTTTGGCCAAATGGAAGCAAGGGATTTATATAAGTACGTAAAGGCTGCAGATGTAGGAATGAGTGTATTACATCCTACTCCTAATTACAAGCAGTCTATACCAACTAAAGTAATAGAATATATGGCTTGTGAAATACCTATAATACTTTCAGATTTTCAATATTGGACCGAGCTATTTGGCGATGTGGGAACCTATGTTGATCCCCTAGATATTAATCGTATATCAAGGGCAATAGAGGACTTTATTAATAATAGAGATGAAGCTAAGCATATAGGTCATAAAAATAGAGAAAGATTTATGAAACATTTCTGCTGGGATACAGAAGAAGAAAAACTTCTTGAGCTATATGAAAAAATATTATCTAATGAATAATATTATCCATATTAAAGTAATAGTGGAATAATTAAGAAAGTCTTGGTTGTTTTATTATTCCCAATTATTTATAATACTAAGTGTATAATTTTTTGTGCACTTAGTTTTTTTATTTGTAGGAGGACTTATGAAAAAATCTACTTTATATTC
>JAAYOT010000328.1 GCA_012520205.1 Clostridiales bacterium | reverse complement strand
ATAACGTTTTTCATGAAGAGGATTTGGTTTAGAATCACTACTTGGATAACCCATTGGTAGAAGAGCTACAGGAATAAGATATTCTGGTAAATCAAACTTCTCCCTTATTGCTTCTGGATCAAAATGACCTACCCAAGTTGTTCCTAATCCTAGCTCAGCAGCTTGAAGCATCATATGAGTTATTACTATACTAGCATCAACCTCTCCCATTTCTTTTTGATCATAAGACCTTTTCCAGCTAACTGTAGAATCGTAGCATATTAATAGGGTCAAAGGAGCATCAAAGTGAAAACGGGTGCATGATTTTACTTTTTCCAAGCTTTTTTCACTGTCAATAACTAATATCCTTTGAGGCTGAAAATTCACAGCAGTTGGCGCAACCCTTCCAGCCTCTAAAATCAAATCTAACTTTTCTTTTTCTACTTTTTTATCACTAAACTTTCTTACTGAATATCTATCTTTTGCTAATTGTAAAAATTCCAATTAAAATCCTCCTATTTTTACTTAATTATTTCCATTCTTTAATTTTTCTAAAACTTCTCCTGAAATCCTGTGATTCGTCCAATCTTCCATTCTTTCTGCTCCCATTGATGCATAAAACTTTCTTGCTGGTTCATTCCAATCAAGACAGGTCCATTCCATTCTTTGGCAGTCTTCTTCCTTTGCTATTTTCCCTAAAACATTAAATATTTCTCTTCCAAATCCATTTTTCCTAAATTCCTTTTTTATAAAGATATCTTCTATATAAAGTCCAGGCGCGCAATTAAAGGTTGAAAAGTTATAGAAAAATACTACATACCCAACAACCTCTCCATTATATTCTGGAATAAGAATCTCTGCCCTTCTTTTTTCAAATACAGATTTTCTTAAAATTTCTTCAGTTCCAACAACTTCATGAGAAAGTTTTTCATATTCAGCCATTTCCTTAATTAAGGAATAAACTAAACTTATATCCCTTTCCTCAGCTTTTCTTAGTTTAAAATTTTCAATATTAGTATTAAAATACTCCATTCTTCTTCCCCCTTGTCTTTAGATAATGCTTATTGCCATTTTCCATAAAATCATACAAAAATAAATGGAGCTGTCCAGCAGCACCATCATCACTATTATATTATTATAATACTATTTTAATTATATTTCACTATAAAAAAGTGCGAAGCACTTTTTTATAGTACAATGTACAATGTAAATTCTACATTACTATATATTCAATTTTTCTCTTATTAAAGTAAATTCCCTTTAATTTTAAGTGCTCCATTAGCTCCAGTCCAATATGAAAATTCCTATATATTCCTTTATAGTTATGAGAATCTGACCCTAAAGTAATATATTTCCCACCTAAATCTCTATATAGTTTATATATATCAATTAATGCTTCTTTTGCATCTTTATTTTGAAGCCTGTTTGTGTTTAGCTCCAAAACCTTCCCTTTATTTATTAAGCTTTTAAAAATTTCTGCTAATATATCTTTAAATTCTGAAACTAAAATTTCTTTATTATCATAGTTACAATATCTGCAGGGGTAATCTATATGAGCTAAGGAATCAAAATTATTATATAAATTTACACAAGTAAGCATCTCTTCTAAATAGTAGGTAAAAAATTCTCTTTTATTATATCCAAGATTTATATAATCAAGATAAATATCTAAGCCTCTAACAGCATGAATTGACCCTAAAACATAATCAAAGTCATATTTAGATGCTATTTCCTCATTTTCTTTTAAAGTGTTTTTTGTTAATCCAATTTCAATTCCTAGTTTTACCTTATCATTTCTATACTTTTCATAATCATTAAAGTATTTAGCTATATCAAATCTAAATTCAGCTTCTTCGGGATAATCTAAATCCAAATGTTCAGTAATTATTATTCCTATATTTTTTTCCTTACTTACGGCTATTGCTTCTAGAATATCCATATTGCTATCAGTAGAAAATTTCGTGTGAATATGGCTATCAAAAACCATAAATCCACCTCCCTTATAACTCTTCAATCTTTCTTCTTTCTGGTTTTAAATTATTTGTTTTTTCCCTTCTTTTTTCTAACTCTATCTTTACATCATCTAAAGAAATATTTAATTCTGCCATCAGTACTAAAAGGTGATAAAGTAAATCTCCTATCTCTGCCACTTGATTTTCCCTATTATTTTCCTTGGCACTTATTATAACTTCAGTAGATTCTTCTCCTACTTTTTTAAGTATTTTATCTATACCCTTATTAAATAAATAACTGGTATAAGATCCTTCATCCCTATTTTCTTTCCTATCCAAAATAATATTATATAAAACTTCTAATATATTCTTCTCCAAATTTCCCCCTCCAAATTCCTTTCATTTTCTCTAAGTCCTGTTTACTATAATTCTTAAGTGAAGCTTCTATAAAAACAGCTTCTTGCCCCAGTATGGCAAGCTACTCCCTTTTGTTCTACTAATAAAAGAATAGTATCCCCATCACAATCAATCTTAATTTCCTTCACAATTTGAAAATTTCCTGAGGTTGCCCCCTTATTCCAAAGTTCATTTCTACTTCTACTAAAAAACCAGCTTGTTTTATCTTCTAAAGTTTTTATAAGACTTTCCTTGGTCATATAAGCCAGCATTAAAACTTCCCTAGTATTATAATCCTGTACTATTGTAGGAACCAAACCCTTTCCTTTATGGAAATCTATTAAATTTATATATTCATTAAAATTAGCCATTCCAACCTACCCCCAATTATATCAGTTCACAGTGTACAATTCACAGTCCACAGTTAGAGGTTGTTGTGCACTGATACCTATATATTATATAGAAATGTTAATATATCCTATTTATCGTAGCCTTTATTTACACTTATTCCATTTGCTTTTAAGTATTTTTTTACATCCCCCACTGTTAGCTCTCCATAGTGAAATAATGAAGCAGCTAACGCTGCATCTGCTTTTCCCTCTTCAAAGACTTCTTTAAAATCTTCTAGTTTTCCACAACCACCAGAGGCAATTACTGGAATATCCACAAAATCACTAACAATTTTTGTAAGTTCTATATCAAAGCCACTTTTTGTTCCATCTGCATCCATAGAAGTTAAGAGGATTTCTCCAGCACCTAGTTTGTAACACTCTTCAATCCATTTTAAAAGATCTATGCCGGTATCTATTCTTCCTCCATTTATTAATACATTCCATCCTGTCTTATCCTGCCTTCTCTTTGCATCTACAGCAAGGACAATAGATTGACTTCCAAACTTATAGGCTCCTTCTTCAATTAATTTCTTGTTTCTTACTGCCGCTGAATTTAAACTTACTTTATCTGCACCAGCCTTTAATATAGTTTTCATTTCCTCTATTGTTGCGATTCCTCCACCAACAGTAAAAGGTATAGTTACTTTTTCTGCTGTTTTTTTAACCACTTCTACCATAGTTTTTCTTCCTTCATTAGTCGCTGTTATATCTAAAAATACAAGTTCATCTGCCCCTTGTTTGCAGTATCTTTCTGCCAGCTCTACTGGATCTCCAACTTTAGTTAGCCCCTTAAAGTTTATGCCTTTAACTACTTGTCCATTTTTTACATCTAAACATGGTATAATTCTCTTGTTTTGCATGTTTCACCTCTTTTATATCTTATTTAGTTAATTCTAAAGCTTCTTTTAAAGATAGGGTTTTTGAGTAGATTGATTTTCCAGCAATAACTCCATATATATCTAACTCTTTTAATTTTCTTATATCCTCTATATCCTTTACTCCACCTGATGCTGTTATATCTATCTTAGAAATTTCTTTTATTTCTTTTATCATTTCTATATTAGATCCTTGAAGGGTTCCATCCTTGCTTATATCTGTAACAATAATATTTTTCACACCCATTTTTTCCATTTCCAAAAGGAAGTCTATATATTTTCTTTTACTTTGAGATAACCAGCCCCTAGTGCAAACATATCCATCCTTACAGTCAATTCCTACAGCAATTTTGTCTCCAAAATCCTCTAGAGCTTTCCTAAGAAGAGCCTTATCTTCAATGGCAATTGTTCCTAGTATTACCCTTGAAACTCCAGCTTCTATTAAATATTTAATATCTTCATAGGTCCTAATACCACCACCTACTTCAATTGGAATTTTTAATGTTTTTGCTAGCTTTAATATGATTTCTTTGTTTATTAACCTACCAGCCTTAGCTCCATCTAAATCAACTATATGAATATAGTCTGCCCCTTCTCTTTCAAACTTTTTAGATATTTCAAGGACATCTTCTCCTACAATTTTCTTTTTATTATAATCTCCTTGATATAATCTAACTGGCTTTCCATCAATAATATCAATTGCTGGAATAACTATCATATAACCAACTCCCCAATATTTTTATATTTTCCTATATATTTTATAAAACACTTTTAGTAGAAGGTATTAAATCTTTGTTTTCTCCAATAGAAACTGCTTCCTTTAAGCTTCTTCCAAAAGCCTTAAATAAACCTTCTATTTTATGGTGGTCATTTTCTCCGTATAAAATCCTAGCATGAATTGTTGAAGCAGAATTAATTGCAACTGCTCTAAAAAATTCCTTTACCATTTCTGTTGAAAAGTTTCCAATGCTTTCCCTTTTAAAGTCCCCTTCAAAATATAAAAAACCCCTTCCACTTAAATCTAAGGTTACAGTGCATAAGGCTTCATCCATTGGAATAAAAACTGTTCCATATCTTTTTATTCCTGCCTTATTTCCTAGAGCCTTGTTTAGAGCTTGTCCTAAACATATTCCTATATCTTCAACAATATGATGGTCGCATACTTCAATATCGCCTTTAGCCTTAAGGTCAATATCAATACCGCTATGAAATGAAAATAAAGTTAACATATGATTAAGGAAGCCTAGATCAGTGAAAATATTGCTTTCTCCCCTTCCATCTAAATTAATTTTTAAACTTATTTCCGTTTCCTTTGTTACTCTTTCTACCTTTGCAATTCTATTGCCCATAAAATCTCTCCTTTACTTAAGAAAGGTCCTTCTAATAACCTCTACTACTTTTTCATTTTCCAAACTGGAAGCAACAGTTATTCTAAAAGTATTATCCTTATTAAAATCTCTAATTATAATTCCTGCCTCTTCCAATGCTCTTATTAAAATGTCTTTATGGTCTGTTTCTCCAAATATATAGTTTGCTTTTGATGGATAAAATTTTATTTTTAAACTACTTTCTTTTTGAATTTCTAATAAGTTCTTATAAAGCTTTTCTCTTTCCTTTACTATAGCTTCCACCCTTTTCTTTAGTTCCTTCCAGTTTCTAATTACCTTTGCTGCAAGAGCCTGGGATATAGAATTAACATTATAAGGAACCTTATAATTCATTAACTCCCTTATACTTTCTTCATTAGATATTAAAAAACCAACCCTTAGGGCTGCTAGTCCCCATGCCTTTGATAAAGTTCTTGTTACAATTAAATTCTTGTATTCATTTATAAGTTCAATTGCACTTTCACCATAAAATTCATAATAAGCTTCATCTACTAAAACTGTTTTATCCTTAAAAGCTTCCAGGATTTTTTTAATATGACTAATTTTAAATCCATAACCTGTTGGATTGTTTGGATTTGAAAATATTATTAATTTAGCCTTGCTTTTTAACCCCTCAGAAATAAAGTTATCTATATTTAATTCTTCCTTAGGATTAAATTTGTATTTAACTACTTCACCTTCCTTTAAGGAAACATAAAAGTCATACATTGAAAAATCAGGATCTAAAGTAAATATCTTTTCTCCCTTAGAAATATTCTTGCTTATAGCCAGGCTTAGCATTTCATCAGAACCATTGCCTAAAATTATATTTTCCCTTTTAACTCCTGCATAAGCCGCATAAGCCTCTCTTAATTCCTTTCCATCAGTATCTGGATATCTATTAAGCTCTATTTTTTCAATAGTAGAAAATAAATTTGTTATTATATTTTCTTCTAAGGTTTTATAATTTTCATTTGCATTTAATCTTATTTTATTTACCTTCTTCATTCCTTTATCACTCTCACTTTTACAGAATTAGCATGGGCTGTTAAGCCTTCCTTTTCAGCTAATAATATGATTTTATCCGCCTCCCTATTTATGGCTTCTTTTGAGTAATATATAAATGAACTTTTCTTAACAAAGCTATCTACTGAAAGAGCAGAGAAAAATCTTGCTGTTCCGCTGGTAGGTAAAACATGATTTGGTCCACCAAAATAGTCTCCAACTGGTTCTGGAGAATAATATCCTAAAAATACTGAACCTGCATTTTTTACTTTTCCAAGGAGTTCCATTGGATTTTCAACCATTAACTCTAAGTGTTCTGGTGCAATTATATTTGATAGTTCTATACACTTTTCTAGGTTTGGACAAATTATTGCCATTCCATAATTCTTAAAGGCTTCTTTTATTATTGCTTTTCTCTCTAATTCTTCTACTTGCTTTTTAAGTTCTTTTACAACTTCCTTATATTTTTCTACTGATGTAGTTAATAAGATTGAAGCCGCTAATTTATCATGTTCTGCTTGCGACATTAAATCTGCTGCTACATACTTTGCATCAGCTTTGTCATCTGCAATTATAAGAATTTCACTTGGTCCTGCAATCATATCAATATCAACTTTTCCAAATACAAGTTTTTTAGCTGTTGCCACATAAGTATTTCCAGGACCAACTATTTTATCTACCCTTTCAATTGATTCTGTTCCATAAGCTAGTGCAGCTATTGCTTGGGCTCCACCTACCTTGTATATTTCCTTTACTCCTGCAATTTTAGCTGCAACTGCTATATATGGATTTATTCCTCCCGCTTTACTTGGGGGTGTTACCATAACAATTTCTTTAACTCCTGCTACCTTTGCTGGAATAACATTCATCAAAACAGATGAAGGATAAGCTGCTGTTCCCCCTGGTACATAAACTCCTACTCTTTCTAAGGGAAGGACTCTTTGCCCCATATATGTCCCATCTTCCTCAGAAATAATATAGTCCTTGCTTTTTTGTTTTTCATGAAATTTTTCTATATTTTCTGCTGCCCTTTTTAAAGCCTCTATAAAATCTTCTTCAACACTTTTAAAGGCCTTTTTTATTTCATTTTCAGAAACCCTTAGGTCTTTTACTTTTACCTTGTCAAAGGCTTCTGTATATTTTCTTAAGGCCTTATCTTTATTATCTTTAACATCTTTTAGAATTTTTGATACTGTATCTACAAGGTCTAAATTCTCTTCTTCCCTGTTTTTAATAATATTAATTACTTCCTCATTACTTTTACTTATTTCAAATAATCTTAACACTGCCCTAACCCCCTTTATTTATTGCTTATTTTTATTGCTAATAACACTATATACCCTACTTAAAAATGAATTTATCTGCTGCTGTTTTAATTTAAAACTTGCCTTATTTACAATTACTCTTGCACTTATATCACATATTTCCCTTAAAACTATTAGCCCATTTTCCTTTAAGGTTGTACCTGTTTCCATAATATCTACTATTCCATCACATAAGCCCAGGATTGGTCCAAGTTCAACAGAACCTTCAATTTTAATAATTTCAACATCCATGGAAATTGATTTAAAAAATTCTCTAGCAACAGCTGGATACTTAGTTCCTATTTTTATATGGCCCCTCATTTTAAATAAGTTCTTATCTGGCATAGATGCCACAATAAACTTACACTTACCAATTCCTAAATCCATAACTTCATAGCAGGAATGATCAGTTTCCATTAAAGTATCTAATCCAACAATCCCTATATCTGCAACAGCATGTTCTACATAGGTAATACTATCCCTTGCCTTAACTAAAAAATATTCTATATCCTCTTTTGAATCTTGAAAAACTAACTTTCTTCCCTTGTCTTTAAGCCCCTCTATTCCAAAAGCTCCTTTTTCTAATATTTTTACAGTTTCCTTTTCCAGTCTTCCCTTTGTAATTGCAATACTAATCCCCATAATAATACTTCTCCTTCAAAATCTTTATATCATCTACTTTCTTAGAAGGAATAATTTCCACAATATATCCTTTCTTTCTTAATTCAATGCTTTTATTAAGAGCTTCTATTTCTTTAGCTTCATTGAATAATATCTTATAGCCCTCTTTATAATACTTGCTGATGTCCATTAGCTGGATTAATTCATCAATATTAATGGAAAATCCTATTGCTTTAAGATCTTGTCCAAAATCCTTCATTAACTCATCATATCGGCCTCCACTTAAAACAAAATTACCAGACCCTTGAATAAAGCCCCTAAAGATAATTCCTGTATAATAATTTAATCTTGGAATTATTCCCAAATCAAAGCTTACACAACTTTCATATCCTAGTTTTTCTAATTTACCATAAAGGCTTTTTAAATATTTAACACTAGCCTTCATTTTAGAAGTAAAAGAAATTTCCTCATACTTATCTAAAAGCTCCTTTCCAGAACCAAATATTAGAGGAAGTTCCATAAAAAATTTCTTTTTATCATAATCAATTGAAAGGTTATTTAAAAAATCACTTAAGGATTTTAAACGCTTCTTTTCCACTAATTCAGCTAAGCTTAAAGAATCCTCCTGAGAAATATTTAATTGCTCAAGGGCAGATTTAAAGAAATTAACATCACCTATTTCTAATTTAAAATCCTTTACTCCAATAGAAGTTAAGGTTTCAATTGCAATAATTAAAGTTTCCAAATCAGAGAAATTTTTCTCCTTACTAAAAAGTTCTATTCCACAGTCTGTGTATTCATTTCTCATTCCGGCTAGTTCTTCATAGACTCTAAAAACATTTGCTTGGTATCTTAACCTGCTAATACCCTTAGTATCTTTTAATTTAGTAGCAACTACTCTAGCAACAGGCACTGTCATATCAGGCCTTAAGACTAAAATTCTCCCCTTATTATCGAAGAACTTATACATGTTTTCTTCTTTTAAACCTGAATTATCATATTTAAAAGTTTCATAAAATTCTATTGTTGGAGTAATTACTTCCTTATATCCCCAAGAATCAAAAATTTTATTTATATTTTTGATTATCCTTTGTTTAATGATGCACTCTTCATTAGTTATATCCCTTGTTCCATCTGGAATAGTATTTTCCCTCATCTTCACACCCCTTTTACTTTATT
>JAAYOT010000049.1 GCA_012520205.1 Clostridiales bacterium | reverse complement strand
TTCGTGTATAATTGTATTCATGTGAATAGCCTCCTCTATGTTTTGATGTTATAATTTGAACATTTCCATCATAACATATGAGGCTATTCTTTTTTATATTTTTTCCTACAATTATTTTACACTAAGAGAATTTGCTCGGGTAAATATGGCGATAAAAGTATGTTTTTGTTTAATATTGACTGGTAAACTTGTTGTTTTTTATAATAAAAGAATTTATAAGATATCATATTTTTATTAAAACCTTTAGCTGGTTATAAAATTAATAATATTTTTCTAAAAAATATACAAATGACTATTGAAATATATTGATTTTGTTATTATAATATTAAAAAAAAGAATATTATAAAGATAGCGATAAGGAAGAGTACTTTAATTGATCATTAAAGAGAGCTAAAAGTTGGTGGGATTTTGGCATGTTAGATTAAAGGAAGCAGCCTTTGAATTTCATACTGAGAAATAAGAATAACTATTCTTAATTAGGTATAGACGTTTATCTCGCGTTAAAGAGACTTGAATGTAATATTCAAACTGAGTGAGTAATTTTATTACTTATTAGGGTGGTACCGCGGAACAATATCTTCGTCCCTTTTTTAGGACGGGGATTTATTTTTTATATGGAGGTTTGTTATGGAACAAATATTAGAGATCTTAGAAAAAAACTGTAGGTATAGCAATGAAGAAATAGCAACAATGACAGGAAAAGCTGTAGAGGATGTTGAGAAAGCAATAAAATACTATAAAGAAAATAACGTTATAGCAGGATATACAGCCTTAATAAACTGGGAAAATACAGGCAAGGAAACTGTTACTGCATTAATACAAGTAAAAATTACACCTCAAAGAGGTGTTGGCTTTGATAAGGTAGCTGAAAGAATCTATAAATTTAAACAGGTTAAAGCTTGTTATTTAATGTCTTCAGGTGGGTTTGATTTAACGGTTATCGTTGAGGGAAAAACAATGAAAGAAGTTGCATTATTTGTATCTGAAAAACTAGCTGTTCAAGAATTTGTTACAGGAACTGCAACCCATTTTGTACTAAAGAAATACAAGGATAACGGAACAATATTTAAAGAAAATAAAAAGGAAGATAGAGAGGTACTGTTTATATGAACTTAGAAAATATGATATTAAAAAACGTAAGAGATATGCCTCCTTCTGGCATTAGAAAATACTTTGATTTAATTAATGAAATGGATAATGTAATATCATTAGGAGTAGGAGAACCAGATTTTGTTACACCATGGAATGTGGTTGAAGCTGGTATATATTCTTTAGAGCAAGGACATACTCATTATTCGTCAAATGCAGGATATATAGAACTAAGAGAAGAAATTTCAAAATATCTATTAAGAAGATTTAACTTAAAATATAATGCTAGGGATGAAATATTAGTTACAGTAGGGGGAAGTGAAGGTATTGATTTAGCTCTAAGAGCCCTTTGTGGCCCTGGAGATGAGGTAATAATACCAGAACCTAGCTTTGTTGCTTATAAAGGATGTACAGCCTTTTGTGGAGCTAAAGCAGTAACTATAAATCTTAGACAGGAAGATGATTTCAAATTAACAAGGGAATTGTTAGAAGAAGCAATAACTGAGAGAACAAAGGTTGTGGTAATTCCTTTCCCAAATAATCCAACTGGTGCAATAATGACCAGGGAAGAATTAAAGGAAATTGTAGATGTATTAAAAGATAAGGATATTATTATACTATCTGATGAAATATATGCAGAACTTTCCTATGGAGATGAACATGTATCAATTGCAAGCTTTGAGGAAGTTAAAGATAAAACTTTAGTTATAAATGGGTTTTCTAAAGCTTATGCCATGACAGGATGGAGACTAGGATATATATGCGGAAATAGTGTTTTAATAGATGCAATGAAGAAAATTCATCAATATGCTATAATGTGTTCTCCAACAACAGCACAGTTTGCAGCAATTGAAGCATTAAGAAATGGTGATGACAGCGTTAGGGAAATGTCTAGGGAATACAATAGAAGACGTAGAGTTTTGGTTGAAGGTTTTAGAGATATGGGTCTAGAATGTTTTGAACCTTTAGGAGCACTATATGTTTTCCCTTCAATAAAAGCTACTGGTTTAACTTCTGATGAATTCTGCGAAAAGCTATTAATGGAAGAAAGAGTATTAGTAGTTCCAGGAAGTGCCTTTGGAGACTGCGGAGAAGGTTATATAAGAGCATGTTATGCCTCTTCTATGGAAGACCTAATGGAAGCAGTAAAAAGAATTGGAAGATTCGCGAAAAAACACATGTAGAAAAGGGCCAACGCTTTTCAATGGACAATTGAGAATTGACAATGGACAATTAGGGATGAAACTAATGTTTAGATTCTCTAATTTAAATAAGTTATAGGCTATTATTGGTCTATAACTTATTTTTGTTTAGCTTAAGATAAATCAACCTTTAACTGTGAATTTGTACACTAGAGTAGAGTGCATGACAAAATAAAATTTTTAAAAAAGTTATAAAATCTAAAAAACGTATCTATATATTTTTTAATTCAGCAAAAGCTGAATTAATTCCTAAAATGAAAAATGAAAATTGAAACCTGAAAACTGTTATTGGTATTATACCCAAAATAAATTTAAACTATTCTACAATATATTTCAACAAGTAAAAATCTTAAATTGTCACATACTAATAATGAAAATTAAATATAAAGGAGGTACAAAAGATGAAAAATAATAATTTAAAATCCATCATCTTATGCGCAGCTATAATTAATAGCATTATTTTTAACTCAGTAGAAGTTGAGGCAAAAAGTGTACAAGCTTCCGATAAAATAGAAAATAAGTCAAATGCACTTAGAGTTTTCAATAACTACAAATTTAATTTAGACGCAGACAAATTTGATGACTTTTGGACTCCTGAAAATGAAGGATATTTAGATCAATCACAAAAAGAAAGAATAAGTGAATTAAAAAATAAAGTTAATGAGGGGAAAATACTATCAGGCAATGAAAAAAATGAATTAAAAAATATGAAAACTGATGTTATTAGAAAAAAATTAGGTGATGAAAAATACGAAGAATTAGAAAAGCTAATAAAAAAGAGAGAAGGTTCAGTTGACCTAACTCTTGAAGAAAGACAAAGACTATATGAACTAGAAAAAGAAGCAAAATAGGAGATTAACTTATAAATAGCCAAAGAAATAACAATTCAGTTAAATGGAAAATATGAGAAAAGCACAAATCTATAGAGGATATGTGCTTTTCTCTTGTAATTAGCAAAAACTAAAACCTGAAACTTGATTACAGATTTGTATTTTTAGTTAAAAACTTAAACATTTCATAAATCAAGAAAAATACTTCCCTTGATTCATACCCTTCAAAGTTATGACTTCCAGATTCTAAAGTCAACAGCTTTGTATTTATGTTCTTGTCTTTTAAGCTTTTATATAATGATAAGGCATTTTCATAGGGGACTATCCTATCCTCTTTACTATGTATTATTAGGGTGCTTGGAGAGCTTTCATCAACATAATATACTGGACTATAAATATTTTTAATAAGATCTATATTTTTTAAAGCTGTTATATCCTCCTTTATTTTATCATCAATAATAGAAAAGTCTAGGGTAGATAATTCAGTAGGGCCAAAAATGTCTATTACATACTTAACCTCAGATGGATAGTTAGCAAGGGATTCATCATCAATAAATTCATCCTCTTCTGAGTAAGCTGCTAGTAGGGATAAATGAGCACCAGAGGATACACCAACAAGGCCTATTTCATCAGTATTAAAATTATATTCCTCCTTATTTTTATATACCCATCTAATAGCATCCTTTACATCAGATATTGGCTTGGAAATAGGAGTATCCTTTCTTAAAAGCTCATAGGAAAGGCTAATTATAGTAAATCCCCTTTTATTAAAGGCTTCTATTATAGGCTCCATACCTATAGGAAGACCATTATTACCATAGATCCAACTTCCTCCATGAACATAAATAACCACGGGAGAAGGGGAGTTTTCTTTTTTGGATTTATAAATGTCTATATATACATTATCAGAATTGCTGTTTTTATATTTCAAATTGCTTATATCCATATTAGTTGACGAATAATAATTATTTAAATCATTAATTGTTGCAATACTCTTGTTAGAGACCTTTATTTGATAAATAATATCTAAAGTAATTAAAAGGGGACCTCTTAAATAAAAACATATTGCTGCTGTAGTTACTAGTAGGGTTATTATATGTAATTTGATGCATTTCTTAATGTAATACAAAAGATGACCTCCTTAGATATAAGATATTTATATTATTGACATTAAATCCAATATAATAAAAAGCTTTTATTATAAATTAAAAAAATTATGAATATACTGTATTGATACTTTTAGTAATTTTAATAGGAGGTTGTTGCAGGAAAGCAACTTATGGGATTATGGATTTTATTGACTATGTTTCATACTTAGTATTAGAAAAATATCATAATAAAATGTTACTAATAGACAATTGTTCAGAAGAAGTTTTAATAAGTATTTTTGAAAGACTGCTTCAGAACTATAT
>JAAYOT010000048.1 GCA_012520205.1 Clostridiales bacterium | reverse complement strand
CCCATCCCTTGTAACCTTTTCATTTCTTCCTCTGCGTCCTGATATTTTCTGTAATATCCAACACATACTCTCCAGCCTTCCCTGGTTGGGATTTTTGCTTTTGTATGGGGTATATCTATTAAAACTTTATCAACAAATGACAAACAAGCCTTAGCAACCATGTATCCATACTTTTTACTATCAAAGGTTTTTTCTACTTCTTCATTTGATAAAAATTCAGCTTCAATAATAACAGCTGGCATATTAGTTTCCCTTAATTCTATATAGCTTGCTTCCTTTATTCCTCTATCATTTGATCTTAAGTTTGCAACTAATTCAGCTTTTATAAGACTTGCCAACTCTTCTGCCTTGCTTCCTTTTTCATATATAAAAACTTCTGTTCCTGTTACTGAAGAATCAACAAATGAATTCATATGAAAGCTTACAAAATAGTCTGCTCCCCAATCATTTGCTATTTTAGCTCTATCTCTATAACTTATATAAATATCAGATGCTCTTGTTAGTAAAACAGTCTCCCCATTTCTTTCTAAAAGTCTCATTGCTTCATATGCAGCTTCTAAATTAATATCTGATTCTCTTCTATTGTTTTTTCCAATTGCACCAGGATCGTTTCCTCCATGACCTGCATCTAGAACCCACTTTGCCAAGCTTTTTCCTCCTTATTAAAGTGCTATGTAAAATTCTCTTCCATAATTCAGTATATTAGTTTTCCTTATACTTGGTTACAAATTAAAGCTTTAACAATATCTATTAGAGAATAAACATAAAATAAGGGGAAACTGCCAAGGCATTAGTTCTATCTATTATTAAAATACTGGAAGTACTGATCCGTTATAATTTTCTTCTATAAATTTCTTTACTGCATCAGAAGTTAAAACCTCTGTTAAATCTTTAATCTTTTGGCTATCTTCATTTCCTTCTTTAACAGCTATAACATTATGATATTTTTTTGAAGCTTCTGTAGTTGCATCTTCTAGGTATAGTGCATCTTCTGCTGGGCTTAAATCTGCTTCCATTGCGTAGTTACCATTGATAACTGCTATACCTACCTCTTCTAATACCCTTGGTAATTGTGCTGCTTCTAACTCTTCAAACTCAAGATTTTTTGGATTCTCTGTAATATCCTTTGGTGTAACTAGTTCTCCTTCCTTAAGCTTTATTAGGCCTGCACTTTCTAATAATCTTAAGGCTCTTGCTTCATTTGATGGATCATTTGGAACTGCTACTCTAGCTCCCTCTTCTATCTCCTCTAAGCTTTTAAAATTGTGTGAGTATATTCCAATTGGCTCTAAGTGAACTCCTTTAGTATAAGTTATGCTATATCCCTTTCCTTCATTTGTTTCCTCTAAGTAAGGTATAGTTTGGAAGTAGTTTGCATCTATATCTCCGTCTTCTAAAGCTGTATTTGGCGTAACATAATCGGTATATTCTATTACTTCTACTGTATATCCCTTAGCTTCAAGGTCTGGCTTTATTGCATTTACTATTTCTGCATGAGGTACTGGTGTAACTCCAATTGTTATTGTCTTATCTTCTCCAGTTCCCTTACTTTCTTCTGAAGCATCTGCTTTTCCACATCCAATTAAGCCTATTGATAAAATTCCTGTTAATAATATTGATAATATTCTCTTTTTCTTCATTAAAATCTCTCCTTAAAATTCTTTTGCTATCTTTACTATTTAATAAAAAATACACTTAAGAATAAATCTTAAGTGCACAAAAACACATAAATTTATTCTCTTATCTTTCAGCTAAAGCTGCAGGATTTAGCACCAAACTAACAGAAGGAAAGCTCTATGCTTATACATAAAACTTGTACCTTCTATTAAAGGTTGCCGGGTTTCACAGGGCCAGTCCCTCCACCACTCTTGATAAGAAATCTCATCTTAATATTTAATTTTTTTATTTTTAGAATGATGGAATTACTGAACCACCATAGTTTTCTTCAATAAATTTCTTAGCTGTTTCTGAAGTTAAAGCTTCTGTTAAAGCCTTAATTTTTTCATCATTTTCAGTTCCCTTTCTAACAGCTAATACATTTCTATAATTTTCAGCTGCTTCTGCATCTTTATCTTCTAAAACTAAAGCATCTTCTGCTGGGTTTAAGTTTGCTTCTAATGCATAGTTACTGTTTATAACTGCTAAATCAACTTCTTCTAATACTCTTGGTAATTGTGCTGCTTCAAGTTCTTCAAATTCTAAGTTCTTAGGATTTTCAGTAATATCTTTAACAGTTACTAATTCTCCCTCAGCAACTTTTATTAAACCTTCTTTTTCTAATAATCTTAAAGCTCTTGCTTCATTTGATGGGTCATTTGGAACTGCAACTCTAGCCCCATCTTTTAATTCATCTAAATTTTTTATTGTATTTGAATATACTCCCATTGGTTCTAAGTGAATTGCTGCAGAATAAGTTAAATCTAGTCCTTTTCCTTCATTAGTTTCATTTAAGTAAGCTATATGTTGGAAGTAGTTCCCATCTAGATCTCCATCAGCTAAAGCTGTGTTTGGAGTAACATAATCTGTATATTCTACTACTTCAAGTTTATATCCCTTTTCTTCAAGTTCTGGCTTTATTGCATTTAAGATTTCTGCATGAGGTACTGGAGTAGCCCCTACTGTTATTGTTTTATCTTCTCCACCTTCTGACTTTTCTTCTGAAGCTTTAGTTTGTCCACACCCAATTAAACCTAATGCTAAAATTCCTGTTAATACTAATGATAATATTCTTTTTCTTTTCATATATATTGCCCCCTTATATTTATAATTT
>JAAYOT010000047.1 GCA_012520205.1 Clostridiales bacterium | reverse complement strand
TTTTTCAGATTAAATTAAATTGCCTATTTAGATACTAAACACTCACAAAAATACCTCACTTTTATTGAAATCTATCGTAATAATTATAACATATTATAATGTGCTAATAAAGTCAATTATTTCAATAAATTATCTGCTTCAAATCTTAATTTATAGAAAAACTGTAACCATTCAGGCAACTTGTGCATTTCTTCCTTTAACTTGTGAAGAGTACGCTTACCAACCCTTCTATCCATAATGGCAAACATTCTTACGAGATAGTTAGAAGAGGTTAAACTGTCTTGTATGCTATTAGTTCTATATTGTTTTAGGGCATCAGTAAATTGCCATACATGAAAGTGACCATTTTCAATCATTATTTCCTCAACCGTATCTTCAACTTGTCTATTTTCTTCTTCATATAAAGTGATTTTTCCATTCCACTCTCGTCTTGGTATATTCATTTCCATTTTTAAAGCGTTCTCAATATGAAGATAATTTTTATAGTATATAAATTCATTTCCCTTTAATATTTCAATACCATCTACCCTTACTGCTACTCTACCAGATTCGTCATGGGCCTTAGTGTATTTAGTTATAAAATACTGAACACGTCCCCTTAGAGAATCACATAATAAGTCATTTTCTAGTATCTTTCTAATTCCACTCCAGGATTGAGCCATAAGTAACCTCCTATCTTTCACGATACATAAACAAAGTAATTACGTTTAGTATAATGGTAACAATAACAAGAACTAAGGAAACAAATACTAAGGATCCTGTTATGTCCATGAGTGCTGTCCAATCATTAATGTTAACAAGATGATTATTATATATAATTTGAAAACATAGAGAAACCGAGCAAGCAGCCATACTCATAATAGAAAGAGTCGCCCAATTTTTATGGTTTTGATTTTTATGTTTTGTAATATTAATAATAGGTAATATCCAAGCTATTAAGCCTAAAATAAGGCTGGCTGGATTAAGTAAAGAAATCATAGTATCCTCCTTTATGATTAATTATTTATTTTATATACCTCATAGAATACATTTTTATCATCATGGGAACGTAAATAAAATTCTTCCCCATCACTTGCTCAATTAACTAAAATTTCAGTTTTTATTCCTTCTTCTTGTTTTATGCTGGCTAAATTAGTTAAATTTGATATTTGAAATTCTTCATTAATATTTGCAATTCTAAAATTATATGTGTTTGATTCATATTCATAATCTCGAATTATAATTTTACTTTTATCTTTATTTATATAAAAAGATAAATCTTTATTTGCACCTAAATCTATTATTTTAACTAAATTTTTATTTTTTATATCGTAATTCCATATAGCATCAGAATTTAAATCTCCAACTAATCCAGAAAATAAAATTTTATTATCTGAAATAAAGAATTTATTATCATCGGAAAATAGTCCTCTTAGGCCTAAAATTTCTATTTCTCCTCCCCTTGGAAATAAATCATAAAATTTATTGTCTTCAATATAACCTATAGTAAAATTTGCTTTTTCTAGGTTCCCTATCATTATATAAATTTTATTATCTTCAACCGCTAATATTTTAAAGGAGTTATCTTTAAATATTTCAAAATCATTTTTATATAATTCATAATATTCATCTTTTTCTATATCCACTATGGCAAGCTTTAAATTATCTTCCTCCCCAATATAATGCAAATTTATATTTCCATGGGGTTCAAAGCGATTTAAATATTCTGGATTCTCTTTAATTTGAGTTTCATAAGCTTTTAATTCTATAAGGTCACCCTTTTCACCAAAGTTATATATTTTATTATCTTT
>JAAYOT010000046.1 GCA_012520205.1 Clostridiales bacterium | reverse complement strand
TGCAACCTCATTTGATATAACTATATCACCAAAGTTAAGTTTTTTATTTAATCCGCCTGCAACTCCTGTTAGTATAATGTGTGTAACTCCAAACTTAGATATTAAAATTTGTGTAGCAATAGCAGCATTGACTTTACATACTCCAGAAAATACAGATACTACATTAATTCCTTCGTAAGCTCCAGAGTAAAATTTCAACATAGCATGTTCAATTTTTTTCTTATTTTCTATTTTATCTATGAAAGGCATTATCTCTCCCTCAGCAGGACCAATTATTCCTATTTTCAATATACTCACCCCTTATTTTGCTTATTATTTTAATATATTCTAGAAAAATTTATATATAATTATTATTTTGGGTTGAAGTTCATTATCACTTCTTATCTCTACGAAAATCATAAATGTCATTAGGTAAGTTAAGAGTGTGCCCATTAATTGTAATAGTATCTTCATCAATCCAATTAACATCTACATTCCTTACTTTATATTCCCAATATATATTTTTAGGAGCTTTGTTTTTCTGTATTAGCTCTCCTCTAATGGCATAATCTACAGTAGCCCCACCATTGCAAAGGTAAAATTTAATTGTATATTTAGAATTCTGTGAATTTGATTCTGACAAAGGTTCCCCTTCTGGAAGATGTTCCATTTCTAAGATTGGCGAATCAGATTCTGATAAATATTCACCAACAGGTAGTCTATTCATGCTAAAAAATAACCAATATATTAGACTGCCAAAAAATAAAAATAAAGCTAAAAAAATAGAACTAAAAATAAAAAGAGTATTTTTCTTATTTTTATTTTTCACTTAATACACCTCGATTCTGTAGAGAACTTGTTTTAGGTAAATTATACCACTAAGTTTATATTATCTAAATATATTATTAGAAGTAATAATGATAAAATGTAAATTTATGTATGGGGGCCAGGTCCCGTGGCATTTTTTACCACGGGGCCTGGCCCCATTACAATTTCTTGCACAGCTATGAGTTTATGGAATATAGCCTATTTATTTTTTTGTATTAATTATTAATTTCATATTTCTCAAATTTTTCAACTACTTCTTCGTAAATTTTATCAAGTACCTTGTAATCCATAGCGTCTATATAATAAGCTTCTAAATCTGCATGAACTTTGTGAGATAAAGCAATAAGTTCTATAGCTTTATTTGTCAGCTCATAGAAAATATTTTTATCATATTCTATTTCTGATTTGTAGTTAGAAATAATTGAATTGTCACAGAAATCCTCCATATTATAAACTTTTCCTTTAAAAGAACATTGGCTGATTTCATTTTCTGTTAAAATACATGTTGAGATTTCAGGAATAAGGATATGTTCCAATCTACTTGGAATAAAAGGATCATGGAAATATTCAACGAAGTAGCCCTTTCTTTGTGCAAGCTTTCCTAAATCCTTTAATATGGTGGATTTACCAAAGCCAGGACCTCCTTTTAAAATATATTTTTTTCTAAATCCTTCTGTTAATCCCTTAGCATAAGTAATGATTCCATTAGGAGTAAAGGCAGTTGCAAATAAGTGTCTTTCATTACCATAGCCAAACTTACTATTTTCACTAAAGATCTCAGAAATTAAGCTTTCAGTTATTGTAGAACTTTTACTTGGTATTAAGGCCTTTGAATTTAATCTACTCCAGTCTTCATGGACGGACTTTGCAGAGGCTAGAAAGGTGTAGGCTCTATTAAAATTAGTGCTTTTCATACTGTGAATAGTCATGATTTCCTTCTTATTTAAAGAAAGAAGATCATTATCCAATGCAACTCCCATATTGATGATTTCATCAACAGCACCTGGATTTTTTGGATCAACTATATGAGGTTTCGTTCCATCTAAAATAGCCAGTTTTAATTCTTTTATTACTATAGCATCTAAGGAACTATCATCAGAAGAACAGTGGTGGTATTCCAAAGAATAGCCCTTATCTTTAAAAACTTTAGCTACCTTCTTCATTAAAGTTGATTTTCCGGTACCAGGACCACCCTTCAAGCATAAAATTCTATTTGCCCCCTGTTGAGTTAATATATAGTCATAAAAAGAATGGAAGCCCTTAGAAGTATTACCTCCCGGGAAAAGATGCCTTTCTTTTTGGTATTTCAAATTTATCACTCCTAAGTATTAATCATTAATAAAAACTACTAATAATATATGTTGTTAAATAAAAATTGAACCTATAAATTTAATAAGGATAGTTTATTAGATATTTAAAAGCGGAAAGATAATTCTTAAATATAAATTTAAAGAGGATTGATAGTTAATAAATATGCATAAAAAGAAGTGCAAAATAGAAAAAGTTAATAAATATACAGAGATTGACAAAAATACTTGCATAATTATAAGTGGTTAGTGTATAATTATCCTATAAAATTTAAATTGGGGTGAGTAAAAATGAAAAAAAGTATAATTAATAAAGTATTAGCAATGGCAATGGTAGGAGTAATGAGCTTTGGCTTAATAGGATGTGGAGCTAAAGAAAAGGGGGACAAGCTAGATGAGATCAAAGAAAGAGGGACTTTAGTTGTAGGTCTTAATGCAGGTTATGCGCCATTTGAATTTCACATAATGGAAAATGGAGAAGATAAAATAGTAGGCTTTGATATTGATATAGCAGAAGAAATTGCAAAAGACCTTGGAGTAGAACTTGAAATTAAAGATATGAAGTTCGATTCTTTATTATCAGCTCTTTCAAATGATAAGATAGATCTAATCATATCAGGTATGACTCCAACTGAAGAAAGAAAAAAATCAGTAGATTTTTCTGATATTTACTATGTAGCGGGGCAAGCAATGCTAGTAAGGGCTGAAGATGCTGAAAAATACAATAGTTTTGAAGCTTTAAAAGGAAAAAAGGTTGGCGCTCAATTAGGATCAATCCAAGCAGATTTAGTAGAAGAAAATATTGAAGATGCAGATATACAATTATTGAATGATGTTAATGACTTAATTTTAGGCTTAAAATCAAATAAAATAGAAGCCTTAGTTGTAGAAGAAGTAGTTGCCGATATGGTAATTGAAAACAATCCAGAATTAACTATTTCAGAAGAAAAAATAGAATATTTTGATGAGGGAGTAGCTATAGCTGTAAAAAAAGGTTCTCCAAAACTATTAGAATCAGTAAATAAAACCCTTGATAAACTAGAGGAAGAAGAACTTTTAGAAGAATTTATGAAGGAAGCAAATAAATTAGCAGCAAAGTCTCAGTAATATTTTGTGATTTGTACCAAATCATTGTACATTAAAAAGTTTTTATGGGGTAAACTATCCATGAAAATAAAATTATAAAATTAAAATGATGCATAAAAAACATGCATATGCATAAAAGTATGCATAAAATCTAAAATAATAATAAAATATGCAAAAAATATAAAAAATAGTTGCATAATTATGAATACAG
>JAAYOT010000327.1 GCA_012520205.1 Clostridiales bacterium | reverse complement strand
GGATGTAATGGATAACATATGGCTTGGTAGGTATCCAGGAAAATCTGGAGTTGTAGATGACAAGAAAATGTATGAAGATACTAAGAAAGTATTAGAGGAATTGGAAATAGCTGTTGATCCTACATCTTCTTTAACAGAAGAAGAAGTTAATCACTTATTTAGAATTATTAATAAGTTAAGAGATAGAGGTTGTGGAATTATTTATATTTCTCATAAGATGGAAGAAATTCTTAGAATATCAGATGAAGTTACGGTAATGCGTGATGGTAAGTGGGTAGATACAAGATCTGCAAAAGAATTAACTACTGATAAGATAATTAAGTTAATGGTTGGACGTGACTTAACTAATAGGTTCCCACCTAAGACTAATGAACCTGGGGAAGTAATAATGGAAGTGAAGAATCTAACAGGTACATATCAACCTTCAATACAAAATGTATCCTTTAAATTAAGAAAGGGAGAAATATTACTACATGGTAAAAAAGTAGAAAACACAGATTCAAGGAAAGCAATAAAAAATAAATGTTTTCGAATATGTCCTGAAACCGATTAACTCAATGGAAATTATTGAAATTCTTAAAAAGTTAAAGAACAAGCTTGATAAAGAATATGATGAAAAAAGAAATGTAGAAATATTAAAAAAACACTATTTAGAAAGTATTCCAGTACTAAGAGAACAGTATTTAGTTTCAGCTTTAGAAGGAAGAATGAGCAAGGAAAGATGGGAAATGGATGCTGGAAAGCTAGGACTAAACCTTATAAAAAAATATTTGGCAGTTGCCTTAATAAATATTGATGTTACAACAGTTCTGGAGGAAGAGGAAAATAATATTGGCTTACTTTTAATTTCAATAAAAAATATGGTTGACGAAATTATTATTAATTATTGTGATTTTATAAGCTTCCCTTATTCGGATAAAATTGTAGTTTTAGCTACCTTTGAAGAAAAGACAGGGGTTTACAATTTGCTTAGGGGCTTAGATGAAGTAAGCAGGCTATTTCAATGTGTTTTTGCAAGTACAATATCAGCAGGCATTGGAAGGGTCTATGAAGATATAATGGATATTAGATATTCATATAAAACAGCTGAAACTGCCTTAAATTATAGACCTATTTTAGGAAATGGAAAGGCAATTTTTATAGATGATGTAGAGCCTAATAAGGATATTCAGTTAAAATTCGATGAGCAGGAAGAAAACTCATTGTTAAATTCAATAAAATTATCAAGTGAAGAAGAAATAAAAGAAGTTATTAATAAAATATTCGAAAAAGTTGAGAAGGATTTAGTGTCTTTAAATAAATATCGAGTTTATATTATGGAAGTTATGACATCTATCTTGAGGCTGGTGCAAGATTATAATATCAATTTTGATGAAGTATTTGGAGAAAATTTTAATTGCTACTCCTATTTAAGCAAATTAGATTCAATAAATGATATTAAGAGTTGGTTTTTAGAAAAATCTATTAAAATAAATAAGTTAATAAAAAATGAAAGAGTTAACTCCTCTAAAATGTTAGTAGAGAAGGCTAAAGCTTTTATTAAAGAAAATTATAGTGATTCTGAAATATCTGTAGAAAAATTATGCTCAAAATTACATGTAAGTCCAACATATTTTTCAACTATCTTCAAAAAAGAAACAGATATGAACTTCGTAAACTACTTAACAAATATAAGGCTTGAAGAAGCAGTAAGGCTGTTAAACACAACAGATGATAAAACCTATGTAATAGCTAGGAAGGTTGGATATGCAGAAGCTAATTATTTTAGTTATGTATTTAAAAAGCACTATGGTATATCCCCTTCAAAATATAGAAAGAATTTGAGTGATTAAAAATGATAGAATTAATACAGAAAAAAATAGTTAACTACTATAAAAAAGCAAGTATTCATAATATCATATCAGTTTCTTTTACAATAGTAGCAGTTATAGGCATGATAGTAGTAGGAGGGGCCCTTTATTTAAGATTTTCTAACTTGACAGAAGAAATGGTATCAAAAAATAATGAAGCAATATTAGAGCAAGTTAATTTAAACTTAGATAGCTACTTAAGAAAAATGATGAAAATATCTGACACTATATATTATAGGGGAATTAAGAAAAAGGATTTATCCAGTGAAAATATTAATAAGGAAATGGACATCCTTTATGAAGCAAATAAGGACTTCTTAATTAGTATAAGTTTATTTTCTGAGCATGGAGAAATAATAGCTTCTTATCCTGTACAAGAGTTAAAGGAAAATATAGATCCAAGGGGAAATGACTGGTTTCAAAATGCTTTAGAAAAAAGCGAAAACCTTCACTTTTCAACTCCCCATGTTCAAAACTTATTTTATGATCCAAATTACAAATATACTTGGGTAGTTTCCTTAAGCAGGGCAGCAGAAATAACTGAAGATGGAAAGGCTAAGGGTGGAGTTCTTTTAGTTGACATGAACTTTAGCGGTATTGAAGAAATATGCAAAAATGTAGATATGGGACAAAACGCCTATGTTTATTTAATGGATGGAAATGGAGAAATAATATATCATCCTAGACAACAGTTGATATATTCAAATCTTATTGAGGAAACAAATTATAAAAATGCTAAATTAGAGGATGGGCATTATTTAGAAAATTTCCAGGGAAATAAAAGAATGATAAATATAAAAACTGTAGGCTATACAGGCTGGAAAATAGTTTCTGTGTCTCCTATAGAAGATATATTATCAGGTGCTAGTGAATTTAGAGTCTTTGCAATATTTATAATGCTCTTTGCAATTTTTACTTTAATATCAATTAACATGTATGTTTCCTCAAGAATAGCCAATCCAATTATGGAGTTAGAAAAGTCAGTTAAGGAATTTGAAAATGGAGTAGGAAATTTATACATTCCTGAAAATGGATCTCAAGAGGTTCAACATTTAGCTAAGGCTATTAAACTAATGATTCATCAAATGAATATACTAATGGATAATATTGTGAAGGAACAAGAGGAAAAACGAAAAAGCGAGTTAAATGCACTTCAATCACAAATTAATCCTCACTTTTTATACAATACCTTAGATTCAATTGTTTGGATGATAGAAAATGAAAATTATAATGGAGCAATAACCATGGTTACTTCTCTTGCAAGGTTCTTTAGAATTAGTATAAGTAAGGGAAGAAATATTATTACAGTAAAAGATGAACTTGAACATGCTAAAAATTATCTAACAATACAAAGCATAAGGTATAAAAATAAATTTGACTATGAGATAGAAAATGGGAAGGTAAAGGATAGTAAAATAACATCAACTACCATAAATGTTTATAATATGTATTCAGAAGAAAATCAAAAAATACTATTTCCGATTATTAGGTAATCATGAAGATGATTTATAGGAGGTTATTGTGAAAAATTATAAGGGATTAATTGTTTTTGGTGCATTAATGTTTAGTACTTCTATAATTTCAGGATGTAGTGAAGAATATAAGGTAAATAAGAAAAATGAAATAAAGATAGGTGTTACACTATATAAACAAGATGACACCTTTATAGCTAGTATAAGCTCTTATTTAGAAGAAATATCAAAGGAAAAAGAACAGAAGGAAGATATAAAGATTCAGTTAGATTTTGTTGATGCAAAGGGAAGCCTTACAAACCAAGGAAATCAAATAGATAAGTTTATAAAGCAGGATTATGACATTATTTGCGTGAACTTAGTAGATAGAACGGCTGCAGCAACAATAATTGATAAGGCAAAATCTGCAAATGTGCCGCTAGTATTTTTTAATAGGGAGCCTGTAGAAGAGGATCTAAATAGATGGAATAAGGTATATTATGTTGGCGCCCAAGCAAGACGGTCAGCGAGAATGCAGGCAGAAATTGTTATAGAGGAATGGACTAAGAATAAAAGTAAAATAGATAAAAATGGTGATAATAAAATACAATATGTAATGCTAGAAGGGGAGCCGGGTCATCAAGATGCTTTAATTAGAACAGAGTATTGTATAAAAGATATTGACGATTATGGAATAGAGCTAGAAAAATTAGCAGATGATAGCGCCAATTGGCAAAGTGATCAAGCAATAAGCAAAATGAATCAATGGATTCAAGAATTTGGCGATGAAATAGAAGTTGTTTTTAGCAATAATGATGTAATGGCCTTAGGGGCAATACATTCAATAAATTCAACAGATGTATTTTCAGAAAAGCCAATAGTAGTTGGAATAGATGGAATAAAGGAAGCCCTAGAGGCAGTGCAAAAGGGAGAATTAACAGGTACAGTAATAAGTGATGCAAAGGTTCAAGCAAAAGCAATATTTGATATTTCATATTCCTTAGCTAGAGGCCTTGATGTAAATAATGTACAAGGTATTAATGGGAAGTATGTAAAAACACAGCATACTAAAGTAACAAGTAAAAATGTTGATGGTTATTTAGGGAAGAAGGAAGAGGGAATAGGTAAAAAGTAAGAGGTAAAAGGTAAGAAGAAACAGGGAAAAAGTGAGAAGGCGCAAGGAATAGGGAAGAGATAAAAAGTAATAGGTAAAAAGTGATAAGTGATAGGTTGGAATCTAGGGGACTACCTTAGGTTTTAATCTATTTTTCTTTTTACAATAAAAAGCGTCAGTCATGAAAATGTTTACCCTTTTATTGGGAAAAATTTTTAGAAAAATATTATTATTTTTTATTGACAAGCTTAAATTCGGTGATATAATTAAATCATAGTAATCCGATATGAATTATAGACGATGAAGAGGAGAAGTAGTTATTATTAATTTTTCACAGAGAGGGTTAGTTGCTGAGATAACCTAAAATTCTAGTAATGAAATGCACCTCGGAGTTTAAGACTTGAAATAATAGTAGGGTCTTATGGGTTCTCCCATTATAGAGATAAAGTATCTAAATACTTTAAACGAGATAAATATTTATATAAATATTTAATCAGAGTGGAACCGCGGAAATATATCTTCTGCCTCTGAATATAGAGGCGGAAGTTTTTTATTCGATAAAATTTTGCTGGCCAGCAAATAAAAAAGCTCAAAGTAATTATACTAATAATATTAAAGAAATTCAAAGTTATTTTAGGAGGAAATAAAATGGAGATAAATAGTCAATTAATATTAGCAATTTTTGCATCATTAGTAGCTGCTTATATAATATATACAGTAAATAAAAAAACAGGTAAAAGATCAATGGCTACTTTAGCAGCCTTAGTATTAGGATTAGGAATAGGAATAATTTTCAAAGGAAATATACCATTCCTTAAAGCAGTAGGAAAGGGTTATATGTCATTAATTAAGATGATAGTAATACCTTTGGTAATGACTTCAATCATTACAAGTTTAGTAAGATTTAAGAATATTGAAACTTTAAAGTCAATTGGATTTAAAGCAGTAGCATTTTTACTTGGAACAACTGGAATTGCAGCAGCAATAGGGATAGTAATAGGAAAATTATTTAATGTAGGTGAAGGTGTTGTATTTACAGGAGCAGCAGACTTTACAGCTAAAGAAATTCCAGCATTAACAGATGTATTTTTAGGGTTTATACCAGAAAATGTAATAGCATCAATAGCAAATGGTAAAATAATACCAGTAGTTGTTTTCTCAATATTTGTAGCAATAGCTTTAGTTGTTGAAGATAATAAAAATCCAGAAAAGATTAAAGCTTTTAAAGATTTTATATTAGCAACGTATGAAATAACAATGAATATTACAAGAACAGTTCTTAAATTTATACCATATGGTGTATTTGGTTTAATAGCAACAGCAGCGTCAAATAATGGTTTAGATACAATATTATCCTTAGCAACAGTGGTAGCAGCAGTTTATGTTGCTTGTATATTGCAAATATTATTTATTCATACACCATTAGTATCAGTTGTGGCAAGAAAGAACCCTGTACAATTCTTTAAGGATGTATTTCCAGCTATGTTACTTGCTTTCACAAGCCAAAGTAGTTATGGTACATTACCTGTAACAATAGATAGCTTAATAAATAGAGCTAAGGTTAGAGATGAAGTAGCAACTTTCACAGCATCATTAGGATCAACAATGGGGATGAATGCATGTGGTGGATTATATCCAGCAATAGTAGCAATATTTGTTGCAAAAGTATTTAATATTGATTTATCTATGTATCACTATATATTAATAATAGCAACAACTATAGTTGGTTCAATTGGTATAGCAGGTGTTCCTGGAGCAGCAACTATGTCAACAACAGTTGTATTAACAGTTGCAGGTTTACCATTAGAAGGTATGGCAATGGTAATGGCAGTAGATTCAATAATTGATATGGCTAGAACTTCAACAAACGTAACTGGAACAATGGTAACAGCAGTAGTTGTAGATGAACTAGACAAGAGAAAAGAAGCTAGGAAAAAGGCTGCAATAGCCTAATAACAGTTTTCAGTTTTCAGTTTTCAGTTTTCAGTTTTCGGTTTTCAGTTTTCAGTTTTCAGCTTTCAGATTTTAGGTTAGTTTAGTGTGGAGATAAAAGTAGTTTTCAGAGAAATGTAAATTTAAAAAATATTTATGCATTATCTTTGCATATTTTTTAAAAAAAG
>JAAYOT010000326.1 GCA_012520205.1 Clostridiales bacterium | reverse complement strand
CTGCAACATTTGAAACTGGTACACCTATAACTAAGGCTCCTGGACAGCCTAAAACTAATATTGTAATTGCCAGCTCAATATCTTTTGAAATTAGCCCCACAATAATTGAAAAAACTAAAACAGCAGGAGTGTAGTATTTAGAAAATTTATCAATGAATCGTTCAGCTTCTGATTTTGAATCTTGTGCTTCTTCAACCAACTCAATAATTTTACCAAAAGTAGTATCCTCACCTACACGATTAGCTAGAATTTGAAGGGTTCCATTTTCTAAGATTGTTCCAGCAAAAACCTTATCATCTTTCTTTTTATTTACTGGTATAGATTCACCAGTAATACTTGCCTCGTTAATGTGGCCTTCCCCTGTTAAAACTGTACCATCCACAGGAACCTTTGCACCGGTTTTAACTAGTAAGATATCTCCAGCCTCCACTTCATCTACATCTACTTCTCTAAATTCACCCTTTTCTATTTGCTTTAAAGCAGTTTCTGGGGCCATTTCAGTTAATTCCTTAATTGCAGAACGTGTCTTATTCAGGGTACGTTGTTCTAGATAAGCACCAAATAAGAATAAAAATGTTACAATAGCCGATTCTTCAAAATTTTTAATAAAAAATGCTCCTACAACTGCAATAGTAACTAAAACATCAATACTAACTACCTTTACTCTCAATGCTTGATAGGCTTGAATAGCAATGGGTGTAACTCCTAAAATTGATGCAATGGCCAAAGCCCAAATAAATATATCTATATTTTTAAATGCAAGTTTACTAGTAAATGCAAGAATAATTAAAATTCCGCTAATTAGGGTTATATGATTTTTCTTTTTCAATATAGATCTTTGCAACTATATCCTCCTCCCCTTTTTTATTTTTCTATAATTAATCCTATTAATCTTTAAAATAACACCAGGAGGTAATTAGTTAAACTTACCCTCTGGTTTATAATAATTTTTAAGCATGATATGCTTTATCTAATTCAGCCAGCATATTGTATACTGCTTCATAACTTTCACACACACCAGCTGGAATTGTGTAGTTATCTGTAATTTCACGTAATTTAGTAAATTCATTATTTAATTCTAGCTTTTCTTCTCCTTCTTCTTTTACTTTTTTTACGATTATATTAAATACCTTTTGAACCTTATAGAACTCTGGATGATTACCACCATGAACTCTTGCTACTATTGGTACATATCGCTCCAATATTGGAAGCTTTTCTTTCTTTACTTCATTAAATATTATTTGTTTTGACATATACATATCCCCCCCTTTCTTATTTTCTGCCTTTATTGTATCAAGGAGTTTAAGAAATAAAATTGACCTAAATCAAGAATATAAAAAATCTTTTATAAAAAAATAAAGGTTTTCCTACATTGCCATATCCATCAAAATAGCTGGATATGTTTAATGTAGGAAAACCCTAGTACTAATTTAAATAACTATTAATAATTTATACCTAAATCAAGTTTAACATCATATTCTACTGGCTTTTTCTTAAATAGATATTCTCCCTTTCTAATTGAAGCAAGAACTCCAGCACGATTTCTTATTACGTCAAATGGACTGTCTCCATCAAGAACAATGAAGTTTGCATCCTTGCCTACATCTAATCCATATCTGT
>JAAYOT010000045.1 GCA_012520205.1 Clostridiales bacterium | reverse complement strand
TCATTGTATAATTATTAATATAATTTTTATTACTAAATAAATTGGGGGTAGAAAAAATGAAAAATAATAATCATATTAAAAAAGTTGTCCTTGCTTATTCTGGAGGTCTTGATACTTCAATTATTATCTCTTGGCTTAAAGAAAATTATAATTGCGAGGTAATAGCTGTAGTCGGAAATGTTGGACAGAAGGATGAACTTATTGGGTTAGAGGAAAAGGCTATTAAGACCGGTGCATCTAAATGTTATATAGAAGACTTAACAGAGGAATTTGTTAATGATTATATATTTCCTACAATTAAAGCCGGTGCTATTTATGAAGGAAAATACTTATTAGGAACTGCCTTTGCTCGTCCAATCATTGCAAAAAGATTAGTTGAAATTGCAATAAAAGAGGGTGCTGATGCTATTGTTCACGGCTGCACTGGAAAAGGAAATGATCAAGTAAGATTTGAGCTTGCAGTAAAAGCCTTTGCACCTGATATGAAAATAATTGCTCCATGGAGAATTTGGGATATAAAATCTAGGGAAGAAGAAATTGAATATGCCTTAGAAAGAAAAATCCCTATATCTATAAGCTATGAAACAAACTATAGTAAAGATAAAAATTTATGGCATTTAAGTCATGAAGGGCTAGATTTAGAAGATCCGGCTAACGAGCCTAATTACGGAAAAATCCTTGAGCTTTCAAATACACTAGAAAATGCACCAGATAAACCAACCTATATAAAGTTAAAATTTGAAAAAGGTATTCCTGTTAAATTGAATGGTGAAAAGCTTGATGGAGTAACTTTAATTGAAAAATTAAACAAAATTGGTGGAGAAAATGCCATTGGAATAATTGATATGGTAGAAAACAGATTAGTTGGCATGAAATCTAGGGGTGTTTATGAAACTCCAGGGGGAGCCATCCTTTACAAGGCTCATAAAGATTTAGAAGAAATTTGCTTAGATAAAGAAACTTCCCATTATAAAGAACAAATTGCCTTAAAATTTGCTGATTTAGTTTATAATGGTCAATGGTTCACTCCTCTTCGTGAAGCTCTTTCAGCCTTTGTAGACAAGACTCAAGAAACTGTTACTGGAGAAATCACCTTAAAATTATATAAGGGCAATATTATAAATGCTGGCATGACTTCTCCTTATTCTCTTTATAGCGAAGAATATGCAACCTTTGGAGAAGATGCTGTTTATAACCAAAATGATTCCTCTGGCTTTATTAATCTTTTTGGACTACCTATAACAGTAAAAGCAAAAATGATAGAAAAACTAAAGAAGGGTGATAAATAAGATGAAACTTTGGGGCGGACGTTTTGAAAAAGGAGTTAATGAAAATGTAAATGACTTTAACTCATCAATAAGCATAGATAAAAGGATGTATAAAGAAGATATAAAAGGTAGCATTGCTCACTCAAAAATGCTTGGGAAGCAAAATATTATTCCAGAAAAAGATAGTCAAAAAATAATATCAGGCCTTAATCAAATTTTAAAAGAAATTGAAGAAGGAAACATTGTAATAGATGAAAATTCAGAAGATATTCATACCTTTATTGAAGAAACCTTAACTTCTTATATTGGAGAAGAAGGGAAAAAACTTCATACTGGAAGAAGTAGAAATGATCAAGTAACTTTAGATACAAAACTATATTTAAAGAAAGAATTAAAAGAAGTTGCTAATTTACTTTTGGAACTTCAGCAAGTTATATATGATAAGGCAAAGGATAATATTTATACAATAATGCCTGGCTATACCCATATGCAAAAGGCCCAGCCCATTACCTTTGCCCATCACATTTTAGCTTATTCCCAAATGTTTCAAAGAGATTTAAGCAGACTAGAAGACTGCTATAAAAGACTTGATGAAATGCCCTTAGGTAGCGGTGCCTTGGCTACTACTACCTATCCCTTAGATAGAAATATGGTGGCAGAAGATTTAGGCTTTGCTTCCATAACTTATAACAGCATTGATTCAGTTTCTGATAGGGATTATGCCATAGAGGCTTTATCAGTTTTATCCATGATAATGATGCACTTATCAAGGTTTTCAGAAGAAATAATCATATGGGCAACAAATGAATTTAACTTTATAGAATTATCCGATGAATATAGTACAGGCAGTAGTATTATGCCACAAAAAAAGAATCCTGATGTGGCTGAACTAGTAAGAGGTAAAACAGGAAGGGTTTATGGAAATTTAATTACTCTTTTAACTGTTATGAAGGGACTTCCCCTAGCCTATAATAAAGATATGCAGGAAGATAAGGAAGCTCTCTTTGATGCTTTAGATACAGTAAAGTTATCAATTAAGACTTTCTCTGGTATGCTAAATACAACTATTATAAATAAAGAAAATATGAAAAAAGGTGCAGCCTTAGGTTATACCAATGCTACCGATGTGGCTGACTATCTTGTTAAAAAGGGCTTACCCTTTAGGAATGCTCACGAAATTGTTGGAGAAATTGTTTTATTCTGCATAAAGAAAAACCTTGCCATTGACGATTTATCCTTAGAAGAATTAAGAAAATTCTCTCCTCTTTTTGAAGAAGATATATATGAAGCAATTAGTTTGATAAGCTGTGTTGAAGAAAGAAAGGTAATCGGAGGTCCAAGCTCCTCTTCAATAAAGCTTCAGCTAGAGATTTTAAAAAAGTCGATTGCAGAATTTAAAGAACTTTTAGCATTGCTAAAATAATAAAGGTGTGTAATTTAAGAAAATATAAGTACTTTTCATAAGACAGCAGGCAATTAACAATTAGGGGAATTTTATTCTTGATTGTTAATTGCCCCCTATTAATTTTTTATGTTTCCTTATATAAGCAGTCTTTTTAAATATTAAAATCTCCAATGCTATATTTAATATAAATAAAACTATCATACTTATAGATATTACGTTAAGTTCTATAAATCCACTTTCTGCTAAAGATAAATGAAAACTAAGAAAAAGTGCACAAATCCTAATAAATAAATCCATTTCTGCTAATACTTCTATAATTATATTTTTACATATATATAAATTAATTAGATAAAAAGATGAACTAGCAACCAAGATATAAGAAGGAAAATACATATAAAAATGCCATCTAATTTTAGTTTCCATATCTAAATATCCGTGAAAAAAATAAACAATATAGCATAGTATATTTATCAATATTAATATTTTAATATCCTTTTTCATATAGGTATCATATTTTTTGCACTTATTAGTCCCTCTACCAGACCCCATATTAATCCTCCACAAAATCATAATTTAATACAAAAATATAATAATTACTCTAATATTATTCATCTCTAAAGTATGTTTATATTTTACCATACATTATTTTACATTTAAAGTTATTTTTATCATCTTAGTATTTTTTTATATTTTTTCTTTTTTATTAAATTTCTTTTTTCTTCCCTAATTTTCTTATAAACTTACCTTAATTAGGCATAATATTCTTATTGTAAATGTAAATTTTATTTTTTTATTTCATTTAAACTTAATTTAGGTTATAATAAATATATATGGATACTCAACTCTCTGTTGTTTATCCTGGTAGTAATTAGATTTAGTACTAATTATAATAAAATTTAAAATTTTGGAGGTTTGTACCATGTTAGTTTCAGCAAAAGAAATGTTAACTAAGGCAAAAGCAGGACATTACGCTGTAGGTCAATTCAACATTAACAATCTAGAATGGACAAAAGCTATATTATTAACTGCTCAAGAAAATAATTCACCTGTTATTTTAGGAGTTTCTGAAGGAGCTGCTAAATACATGACTGGCTATAAAACTGTAGCTGCAATGGTTTCTGCAATGATCGAAGAATTAAACATCACTGTACCAGTTGCACTACACTTAGACCACGGTAGCTATGAAGGTGCTTTAAAGGCTATTGAAGCAGGGTTCTCATCAATCATGTTTGATGGTTCTCACTATGCAATAGATGAAAATATAGCAAAAACAAAGGAAATGGTTAAATTAACTTCTGAAAAAGGACTTTCTTTAGAAGCAGAAGTTGGTTCAATCGGTGGAGAAGAAGACGGAGTTGTTGGTACTGGTGAAATTGCTGATCCAAATGAATGTAAAGCAATTGCTGACTTAGGAGTAACTATGTTAGCTGCTGGTATTGGTAACATCCACGGCCAATACCCAGAAAACTGGCAAGGATTAAGCTTTGACGCTTTAGAAAAAATAAGCAAGGCAACTGGAGATATGCCATTAGTATTACACGGTGGTACTGGTATCCCAGAAGACATGATAAAGAGAGCTATTTCTCTTGGAGTTTCAAAGATTAATGTTAACACTGAATGTCAATTAGCATTCCAAGAAGCTACAAGAAAATACATCGAAGAAGGAAAAGACCTTCAAGGAAAAGGCTTTGACCCAAGAAAGCTTTTAAACCCAGGATTCGAAGCTATAAAAGCTGTAGTTAAGGAAAAAATGGAACTATTCGGATCAATCAATCAAGCATAAAAAAAGGAGCTGGCAACAGCTCTTTTTTTATGCAGTTCACAGTGCACGGTTCACAGTTAAGGAAATAATTTAGCTTTGCTAAATTATAAAAATAAAAAACCCCTGCATGCAGTGGGTTTTTATTATATTCTAGATTTTCAGCCCGCCTGAAAATCAACCTAAACTGTGCACTGTTCACTGTGAATTGTGAACTGTTGTAGCTCTACCCTAGAGCTACGTCTAATACCATCATTACAATAAATCCTAAAATAAGGCCTAATGTGGTAAGCTTCTTGTTTTCCATTGATGCTTCTGGTAAAAGTTCTGCACCAACTACGGCAATCATGGCTCCTGCTGAAAAGGATAGCAAGAAAGGTAGTATATTTCTTACTGTTAATGCTGCTAGCACTCCTATGACACCTGCAATGGGTTCAACTAAACCTGAAATTTGTCCATATAAAAAGCTTTTTGTTCTTGATAGACCTTCCCTTCTTAATGGAAGAGAAACTGCTGCTCCTTCTGGAAAGTTTTGTAGTCCTATTCCTAAAGCTAATGTTGAGGCCGCTACTAGTGATGCACCTGGAATTCCTACTGCAACTCCCCCAAAGGCTACTCCAACTGCAAGACCTTCAGGTATATTATGAAGAGTTACTGCTAAGACAAGCAATATGCTTCTTCTATAGTTATCTTTTGTTACAGCTTCCGTAGCGCATTCTGAACTCTTATTTCCAGGCATAAAACCATAACAATATTTATCCATTAATTTATCAGCAAAAATCAAAAATAATCCACCTAATAAAAAACCAATAGCAGGAATAAAAATACTACTAAAGCCTAATTCTTCACATAGGGTTATTGCTGGACTCAATAAAGACCAAAAACTTGCAGCTATCATAACTCCTGCTCCAAAGCCTATCATTGTATTTAAAATTCTCTTATCTACACTCTTAAAAAAGAATACTAGCCCAGCTCCAAGAGCTGTAACAAGCCAAGTAAATGTAGTAGCAAGTAGTCCCTGTAGCAATGGATTTAATTCACTAAACCATTCCATATTGACCCTCCTAATCATTAAAAATCCTTACTACTAATCTACTACTTTTACTTTATTTGGTTACAAATATCATCAAAAATTTACATAGAAGTTTATATTCCTGCCTTTTTACCTTTATTCAATCCTCTTTCTTCTAAAACTTCATAAATAGTTTTTGAACTTGTGTCTTTTATTGTATATCCAAGTAAATTAAGAATCTCATTTAAACTTTCTACTGATTTAGTTTCTATTTCTATGTAAGGGAATGGACAAAAGCTCTTATCATTAATGTCTATTTCAATAAGAGAGTCTTTTAATTTATAACTTTCCCTATATTTTTTTATTCTTTGTTTAAGTTCCAAACCTAAGGATAAAAATATTCTTTCTGCTGCTTCCTTATCCTCTACTATTGTTTCATTTTCCTCCATTTCCTTAAAGGTACCTTGACTTAACATTTTTTTCGTTGTCATAAAGACAAGTTCCCTATTATTTAATTTATCATAAACTACTCTTATTCTTGCATATCCCTTTTGTTTTAAAAGAAAATTATCTTCAAAATCATAAATATTATTTATTTGATCTTCTTCTTTAACCTTTACTGCTTTTAATTCTTTTAGTTTTTTTCTAATTTCTTCTACATCTATATCAAAAATTCTTGTTTCTAATTCTTTCATATAAACTCCTCCTATTATTAATTTGAAATCATTATAACATAACTTATATATTGATTTATAACCCCATATTTTATTTGTTTTAATAAATAAAATAAATAAACTATACATTTTTTAACTAAAAAGTATTAGATTGTTTTATTTTTTCGAAAATAATTATATAATAGTTAGTATACTATTTAATTTATGGAAGTGGGGTAATTACATGGATCTTAATAAGAAATATATTAATTTAGAAGACTTGAGAGTTGGAATGATAACATCAAAGGAAATTATGGTTGATAACGCAGTCTTAGTTGGAAAAAATATTTACATTACAGAAGCAATACTAAATAAACTAGTTGAATTTTATCCCTTCAAGAAGATCTGGGTTTATGATCCTAAAGAAAATAATCATAAAGAAATTGAAGAATTAAAAGAAGTACAAGCTGAATTTAAATATGTTTCTGAAAATATTAAAGACATTTTTATTGAAAGTAACATAAACCTTAAAACTACAAGTGAAATAAGTAAATATTCAATGGAATTAGAAAAGTTAATTAACACACATAAAACTGTTCTAAAAAATCTTATTCTTAATGGAAGTAATGAAGATTCAATATATAAACACTCTGTTAATGTTGCTTCTTTAAGTTACCTAATTGGTAAGTGGCATGGATATGATAGCAAGCATTTACATAATTTAGTATACGCTTCTCTCTTACACGACTTTGGGAAAACTAAAATAGATGAAAATCTAATCAATAAAACCGAGCCAATAACTAAGGATGAATATGATATTCTAAAAACTCATTCAGCTATTTCTTACAATGCAGTAAAAACTATTCCATATATAAACAGGGATATAGCTTTTGGAATTTTACTACATCATGAAAGAAATGATGGTTCAGGATATCCTCTTGGTATTGAGGGGGATAAAATTCCTGCCATAGCAAAAATCATAGCAATAGCTGATGTATTTGATGCTATAAATTCAAATAGATTATACAAGAAAAAGAAAAAGCCCTTTGAAGCTCTTCAAGAAATTAAAGATGAAAGTTTAAAAGGAAAACTTGACTATCCTTTATGTAATACCTTCCTAACAGGTCTATCAAATTTCTATATTGGACAAGAAGTTGTATTATCCAATGGAGAAGTAGGAAGAATAATACAAATGGATATTAATAATATTTCTAAGCCTTTAATTCTTTGTGATGAAGAATTTATTGACTTAAAAAGAGAAAAGGACATAACTATTACACAAGTACTATAATAATGTGGAGTGTGGAGGACTGAGTGTGGAGTTAGTTTTCAGTTTTCAAGTATTAGGGCATAAGTTGTTAATTGAAATTTAGGAATCTAGAATGAAGGCTGTTTTGCTTTGCAAAATAGCCTTCATTCTAGATTATACATTAATTAAGTTTTTTCTCTAAATTAGACTTATCATCAAGCTTAAAGCCTTGCCTATCATAAAAATTAACTTCTTCTTTTGTGAATTTTCTTCTAGGTACTAATATTTCATTAATATATTCTTTTCTTATATAAAATTCTAGTTCTGAAATTAATTGATAGCCCACACCTAGCCCTCTATACATTTCATCCACTACTAAATCTACTATTTTAACTCTATTATTTTCATCTACATCATACTTTAAATACCCTATTACATCATCATTTAATTGAGCAACAATTATTGTTTTTTCTTCCAATGAATCTTCTCCATCAAAATGTGATATATTTGGATTTAGTTTTACAATATCCTTATAATCTTCTTTTTTTACTCCTCTAACATCAAATCCTACCATAATTATACCCCCATATAATAAGTAAACGTTTAATCAATTGTTAAAATAAATATAAATATAAATATAAATATAAATATAAATATAAATATATACTAATATATTTATATAGTGCTAAATTTGTGAATTTTCTAACTATTCTATAAATTAATTATACAACTTTTTTAATTTTTTTTCTAGAACTTTTTCAAATATACGAACTTATTCTTTATTTACGATTACCAAAATAATGTAGAATGTACAATGAAGAAAAAAACTACTTGAAAGTAGTTTTAAAATATATAGGGAAATAAAAAAGAAGATTGTGCCCAATCTTCTTTTTTGCTATAGTTTCATTTATTTTATAATTTTTCTCTTCTTTTAGTTGATTTTATAAATAGCTCTTTTAGTAGTTTTTCATCCCTATCTATTAGAGCACTTTTTATCTTGTTTAGTTCATCTAAAAAATTATTTATCGATTCTAGTAAATTTTCTTTATTTTCGAAGAATAATTCACTCCATAAATCTTCATTTATATTTGCTATTCTTGTTAAGTCTCTATAGCTATCCCCTATAAATTTTCCTGTCTCTCTTCCTTCTTCATCACTGTTTATTAATGCAACAGCTATAGCATGAGGAAGCTGACTAGTAAAACCTATCATTTTATCGTGATAGCTTGGAGTAACAAATTTTATATTTTTAAATCCAAGCTCATAAATTATTTTTTCTAGAAGTTCAATATTTTCTTTTTTATTATTTTCAGTTAATGTAATTAAATAATTTGCACCTTTAAACACTTCTTTTGATGCATAGTCTATTCCTTTTTTCTCTCTACCTGCCATAGGATGTCCAAAAATAAAGTCAACATCCTTAGGTAAAATTTCTAGTATTTCTTTTACAAATAACTCCTTCACACCTGTTGCATCAGTAATAATTGCACCAGACTTAAAATACTCTTTATTTTCTAAAATAAAATTCTTTACTAACCTTGGATATAAAGAAATAATTACTAAATCTATTTCTTTTAATATATCTTTAGGATTCATATATCCTTCTTTTATTATTCCAAGGCTCTTTGCCTTCTTTAGAGTTTCTGGGTCTATATCTATCCCATAAATTTCTTCATAACCTGCTGCCTTAAGTGCCATAGCATAACTTCCACCTATAACACCAAGCCCTACAACTAAAATTTTCATATTCTTACCTTCCATACTTCCTACCTACATTTTTTATCAGTTCACAGTGTACAGTTCACGGTTCACAGTTGAGGATGAAACTACTGCGTAGTTTCTGAAATTCAGATTTTATATAAGCTCTTTCAGAGCTTATAAATCTATCTTATTAATTCAGCTATGCTGAATTATTTCCGAAACTGTGCACTGTGCACTTTGAACTGTGAACTTAAAGGATTGCTTATCCCTTCAATTATATTTTCTAAAACTTCATCAAGGGTTCCTTTATTCTCTATTTTATAATGGCAATATTTATTATATAAGTCCTGTCTTTCTTTATACAAATTATAAAGTCGTGATTTGCCATTCATTAGCAATGGCCTGCTATCTACCCTTATATCATTTAAAATGTTTTCTACTGATCTATCAATATAAATAATAGTTGCTACATCTTTAAAAGCATCTATATTTTCTTTTCTTTTGACTATTCCTCCACCACTTGCTATAACAGTTCTTTTTCTTTTTGAAAGATCTATACATGCCTTACTTTCCCAATCTCTAAAGTACTCTTCACTTATAGCAAATAATTCTTTTATTGATTTATTAGTGACTTCTTGAATGTAAATATCCATATCATAAAAATCATAACCTAGCCTTGAAGCTAAAATTTTTCCTATAGTGCTCTTCCCTGCTCCCGGCATCCCTATTAATAAAATCAACTCTCTATTCATTTCCTATCACCTTAAGTTCCCTTTGTTTATTTTAGGATGAAATTTTAGTTTATTATATATTTCTTTTATTATTTCTTTGTCTATAGTTTTTTGATGCCATATTTCTTGAGATTTAAGGGCCTGCCCAACAAGCATATATAAGCCCCCAACTGTTTCTTTTCCTAAGTTTCTTCCAATTTCTAAAAACTTTGTTTCATTTGGGTTGTATATTAAATCTACTAATACATTAAAATTACTTATTATATTAGCCTCAACTGGTGTTTCATCTTCCTTAGGATACATACCAACAGGAGTTGAGTTTATAATTATATCTCCCTTTATTTCCTGTAGGTCTTTGTAGCTAATTGTTTCTATATTTTCATGGTTAAATTTATTTTCCTTAGGATTTCTGCTTACAATATAAATTTTAGATATTTTATTATCTAATAAATAATATAGAACAGCCTTACTTGCTCCCCCACTGCCTAAAATAACTGCAATCTTATCTTTTAGTTCAATGTTATGAATCTTTAGCATATAGCCAAATCCATAGTAGTCTGAATTGTAACCATGAAGTTCTCCATCAACTAAGGCTATGGTATTTACAGCACCAATTCTTTCTGCTTCTTCTGATATATGGTCTAAATATTTCATTATTTTTTCTTTGTAAGGAATGGTAACATTTGATCCCTTGATTTTTAATACTTTTAAACCAATTGTAAAGTTTTCAAGATCCTTTTCTTCAACTTCAAATAATTTATATGCTCCCTCTGCCTCTAAGTTTCTTAATATTTCATTATGAATCTCTGGTGATAAACTATGAGAAAGCCTTTGACCTAGCAGGCCGTAAAATTCCATTTATTCACCTTCTTTTTATTTTAAACTTGATTTATAACTTCCTATTACTTTAAAGAATTTACTATTTTCTTCAATAAGCTTTAAAGCATTTTTTACATCTTCATTTTCTAAACTTCCTTCAAAATCTACGTAAAGAAGATATTTCCATGATTCATTTTTGTTTGGTCTTGATTCTATTTTTATCATATTTATATTATTTTCTGCAAAGTATCTAAGCAGGCTATATAAGGTACCTGCCTTATCTTCCAAGGAAAATACCACGCTTATTTTATCTGCATCTTTATCGTATTTTGCTTCCTTTGAAATAATTATAAACTTAGTACAATTATCTTTTTTATCATTAATATTTTCTTTTATTATTTCTAATCCGTATATTTCAGCTGCCCTTCTACTTCCAATAGCTGCCTTCCTTTTATCCCTTAAGTCTGATACGTGTTTTGCGCTTATGGCTGTATTATAATAAGGAATAAGTTTTACTCCATCATATTTACTTAAAAACCTTTTACTTTGATGAAAGCCTTGAGGATGGGAATAAATTTCTTCAATTTTATCTAAATTTGAATCTTTTATTCCAATTAAATGTTGGTCAATTTTTATGCATTCTTCACCTATTATATAAAAGCCGTATTTAACTAATAAATCATAAACTTCACTTATAGCCCCAGTGTAGGAATTTTCAATAGGCAGTACTCCATAAGCTATTTCATTTTTTAATAGAGCTTCAAAGACATCTTCGAATTCATCATATTTTTTTACTTCCTTTGGATTGCTGAAGAATTTTAAAACTGCCTCTTCACTAAAGGCCCCTTCTACCCCTTGATAGCCTATTATCTTATTTTCATTATTGGAATACCTTGGCTTAACTATATCACTTTGCAAGGATCTACTTAATTCCATAATTTTTTCAAAGAGCTTTTCTGCTATATGAGAATAGTTTGGATTTTTAAGGTTGGATACATTCTTCTTAATTACCTCTTTTTCTCTTTCTTCATTTAATATAGGCAAATTGTTTTCTTTTTTATATTCACCAACCTTTTTTGCAACATCCATTCTTCTTTCAAATAAGGCAATTAGTTCTTTATCTATTGAGTCAATTTCTTTCCTATAGTCATCGAGTTTGCTCACTATTCTGCCCCCTTTATTAAGTCCAAAATCCCTATTGCTGCTACTGCTTCAATAACTGGTACTGCCCTTTGTACTATACAAGGATCATGTCTTCCTTCAACTCTAAATTTAACATTTTCCTCATTTTTTATATCTATTGTATTCTGCTCTTTTGCTATAGATGCTGTTGGTTTTATTGCAACCTTGAAAACCACTGGCATTCCATTTGTTATTCCACCTAAAATGCCACCATTATTATTAGTTTTTGTTTTTACTAAGTCACCATCATAGTAAAATTCATCATTAGCTTCTGAACCAAATATACTTGTCATTTCAAAGCCCTTACCAAATTCAATTCCTTTAACTGCTGGAACTGAAAAGATTAAATGAGCAAGAGTAGATTCAACAGAATCAAAAAATGGATTGCCTACCCCAGCCTTTATTCCAATTATGGCACATTCTATGGTACCTCCAACAGAATCTCCATTATATTTTGCTTGCAGAATTTTATGCCTAATTTTATCTTCTAGGGATTTATTTATTAATGGCAGCTCCTCTTCTCTTAGTTTTAATACTTCTTCCTTATTTAAATTAACACTATCAAAATTATCATCTTCTATATCTTTTATGGATGATATATGGGAGCCTATATATATTCCCCTACATTCTAATATTTGTTTACATATGGCTCCTGCAAAAACTAAGGGTGCTGTTAGCCTTCCTGAAAAATGACCTCCACCTCTATAGTCATTGAAGCCTGAATATCTGATATTACCAGTATAATCAGCATGACCAGGCCTCATATAATCTTTAAGCTTATTATAATCCTTTGATCTTGTATCTTTATTCCTAATTATGGCACAAAGGGGAGTACCTGTTGTTTTCCCCTCAAAATATCCACTTAATATTTCTGGAAGATCCTTCTCACTCCTTGCTGTAGACATTGGATTTTTTCCTGGAGCCCTTCTTTCCATTTCCAAAAGTAGCTTTTCCATATCTATCTCAAAACCTGAAGGCAAGCCATCTATATTTATTCCTATTGCATTGCCATGGGATTCTCCAAATATGGAAACCTTAATATTATTTCCCCACATTCCACTCATTTGCAATTCCTCCTAGCATTTTAAAGTCTTCAAAAAAACTTGGATAGGATTTAGCTACACAATCGTAGTCAATAAGGGTTATATCTTCCTTACACCTAGTAGATGCTATTGCTAAGGTCATAGCTATTCTGTGGTCCTTCCAAGACCAAACATCAACTCCGCCTTTAAATTCTTCCACACCGTATATTACTAATCCATCTTCTTTTTCCTCTATATTTGCACCAATTTTTTTAAGTTCAGTAGAAACTGCCTTTAATCTATCGCATTCTTTAATTCTTAACCTTCCTGCATTGATTATTTCAGTTTTACCCTTTGCCAGTGCTGCTGCAACTGATAATACAGGTATTATATCTGGACATTGAGAGCCATCTATAATAGTAGCTTTTATTTCATCTGGAGCTGTACATCCTATAGAATCTTCTTCTTTATAGAATTTGGCCCCCATTCTTTCTAAAATATCTATAACAGCCTTATCACCTTGAAGGGAATTTAAATTTAAATCTTTTATATTAACCCTTGATCCAATTATATCTGCCACAAGATAGAAGGCTGCCTGAGAATAGTCACCTTCAACCCTATAATTTCTGGACTTATATCTTTGATTCCCTTTAATAATAAATTCCTTATAGTCCTTGTTTATTATTTCAATTCCAAAGTCCTTCATGCAGGAAATAGTTAAATCTAAATAGCCCTTTGATTCTAGCTCTGTTGTTAAGATAATTTTAGAGTCTCCCTTTAATAAAGGTAGTGTAAATAAAAGACCTGTTATAAATTGCGAACTTACATTGCCAGGAATCTTGAATATCCCTGCCCTTAAATGCCCCTCAATTTCTAAATTTAATTCACCTTCAGTATTATTATACTTGATTCCCTGTTCCTTAAATATATTGTAATAAACATCTAAAGGTCTTTTCCCTAGATTGCCCTCTCCTGTAAACCTGGTAACTCCATGGAATAATAGGGAAATAGGGATTAAAAATCTTAGGGTGGATCCTGACTCATTACAGTCTATTTCCCTTATATTATTTCTTACTGCCTTTTCATTGTATATTCCTGCAATTTTTACACTATCAGGATTTTTTTCTATTACTGCACCTAATGCTTCCATAGCATCGATAGTTGCTATGATATCATCGGAATAATCTATATTCTCTACTAAAGATGTTTCATTTCCAAGGGCTGCACAAATAATAGCTCTATGAGATATACTTTTTGATGGTGGAACTTTTACACTTCCATTAAGCTGTGATTTTTTTAAGTGTAACTTATTCATAAAATATCCCCTCTCTTAAAGAAAAAATTCTTTAGTTGTTTTGTAAATGAAACTTTCCCCTATTTCTTTTAGAATAATTAAATTTAAGTCTTTTCCTAAATTCTTTTTATCCAATTCTATACTCTTTATTAGATCTTTTATATTAATGTCCATAACATGAGGAAGGTTATACTTAACTAATATTCTTTTAATCAGCTCTGAAGTCCCTTCCCTAGTTATATTGTGTTTTTCAGCTAGCTTGCTCATTTCATACATTCCTATAGCAACTGCTTCACCATGAGTATATTGGCTATAATTGTAGTACTGCTCTATTCCGTGACCAATGGTATGACCAAAATTTAATAACATTCTTTCACCAGTATCTTTTTCATCCTTTTCCACAACCTTGGCTTTTATTTTGCAGCAATTGTAAATAATATACTCAATATTGTTCATAACTTCTGCTTTATCACTATAGCTTAAGAGTTTTTCAAAAAATTCCTTTTCTTTTATACAGCCATATTTAATAACTTCTGCCATTCCATCACTAAAAACTCTGTCCGTTAGAGTTTCTAAAACTGTAGGGTCTATTATAACCTTCTTTGGATGATAGAAACTCCCTACTAAATTTTTGCCCTTTTCTAAGTCGATACCAACTTTTCCTCCAACGCTGCTATCTACTTGAGCTAATAGGGTTGTTGGACATTGAACAAAAGCTACTCCTCTGAGATAGGTTGAAGCAATAAAACCAGCTAAATCCCCAATTACTCCACCACCAAGGGCTATAATTAAATCACTTCTTGTAAATTTAAAATTAACAAGTTCATCATAAACCAATGGTAGAGTTTTAAATGATTTTGTTGATTCACCTGCCTCTAGAGCTAGTTTTTTTGTGTCATAGCCTGCTTTTGTTAAGTTATTAAATACTTTGTCTCCATAGTATTTATCAACAGTTTTATCAGTTATAATAAATATTTTATTTCCTGTGAAAACTTCTTTTATTTCTTCTGCAATTTTATCTAAAAGGCCATTTTCGATATTTATACAGTAATTAGTTTCTTTTAAATTCACATATAACTTCAATTCTATATTTCCCTTCCAACTGCATTTGCAATAGCTCTAAGTTCATTTACTAAAATTTCAAATTCCTCTGGTCTAATTGATTGAGGTCCATCACATAATGCTTTTTCCGGATTATTATGCACCTCGATTATAAGTCCATCTGCTCCAACTGCAACTGCTGCCTTTGCAAGTGGTGCTATCATAAATCTCTTTCCAGTTGCATGGCTTGGATCTACTATTACTGGTAAATGGCTTAGTTTTTTAATTGCAGGTATTGCACTTAGATCTAGTGTATTTCTTGTAAAAGTTTCAAAGGTTCTTATTCCTCTTTCACATAAAATTACATTTTCATTTCCACCAGCTAATATATATTCAGCACTCATTAATAATTCTTCTATAGTTGCAGAAAAGCCTCTTTTTAAAAGTATTGGCTTATTTATTTTTCCTAATTCTTTTAGCAAATCAAAGTTTTGCATATTTCTTGCCCCAACTTGAATAATATCAACATCCTTTGCGAAAACTTCAAGGTCTTTAACTGACATTATTTCTGTAACTATTGGCAAACCTGTTTTTTCCCTAGCTACCTTTAATAGTTCAAGACCTTCATATTCTAAACCTTGGAAGCTGTAAGGTGATGTTCTTGGCTTAAAAGCTCCACCTCTTAAAAAGCCTGCCCCTGACTTTTTAACTTCCTCAGCTATAAAATTTAGTTGATCTTCACTTTCTACAGAACAAGGTCCTGCTATCATTGCTATTCTATTTCCACCTATTTTTCTTCCATTAACATCAACTACTGTACTTTCAGGATGAAATAATCTGTTAGCCTTTTTGAAAGGTTCTTGGACATTTACTACTCTTTCTACATATTCATTTGCTTCAATTTTTAGTGGATCAATTTTTGTTGTGTCTCCAATGATTCCCAATATGATCTGCTCCTTACCTACAACAGGAGTGACATCTATCTCCTGTTTTTTTAATTCTTCTGTTAACTTTCTTACTTCCTTTTCGCTTGTTTTTGGTTTTAAAATTACTACCATTAAATTGCCCCCTTTTGCTTATTTGTTTTTTTTATATAAAAAAGAGAACCCAAAAGAGTTCTCTAAAGAAATAAACTTATACTATAAAAAAATATAGTTCTTTAATTTATTATAAAACTCAATTGAAAGGATTTATCTATTTTATTGTATAAGAAATAGCCAGCGCTAAAATAAAAGCCCCAGAATGCAAAGTAAAAGTTATAAAATTTTGCTATTTCTCTTATAATTCCTTTCATGATTTTCCTCCATATAAATTAAAAAATATTTGTATATTTTTATATTTTACTTATATTATAATATTTCACCTGTGTTTTGTTCCATTTTTATATTTTATATCATTCTATATCAAATAATTGTAAAATGTCAATAGAAATTTTTAACTTTACAAATTTTAAAAGGCTATAACCTAATTAAAAATCTAAAATTATAGTCTACAATGTAGATTGTACAATGTAGAATGAAGGAAAAACTACTTATATGTAGTTTTGAAAAATAAATTATAAGAAAGGGTTGCCTTACGACAACCCTCCCCAATTGTGAATTTCGATAATTTACTTATCACCAAAGTATCTGTTTAATAATCCTAAGAATGCTTTTCCGTGTCTTGCTTCGTCTTTACACATTTCATGAACTGTATCGTGGATTGCATCTAGGTCTAATTTCTTAGCTAAAGTTGCTAAATCTTTCTTTCCTTGAGTTGCACCATATTCTGCTTCTACTCTTGCTTCTAAGTTAGCCTTTGTATCTGCTACAACAACTTCTCCTA
>JAAYOT010000325.1 GCA_012520205.1 Clostridiales bacterium | reverse complement strand
TTTCTATGAATCACCCTGATTTTGAAAATGCTGCTATGGAATTTGAAAAGGATACTTTAGATCCACTATATAAACTTTCAATAGGAAAGAGTGGAAAAAGTAATGCTCTTTATATATCAAGGAAAATGGGAATTCCTGAAGCAATTTTAAACAAGGCAAGAAAATATATGTCCAATAAAGAATATGACTACTCCTTAATCAAAGAAAGTAAGAAGACTAAGGAAAAAATAGTTGAAGAAAAAATAGATCGATATGAATTCCAAAAGGGAGATAAGGTGAAGCTTTTAGACAAAAATGATTTTGCTTTAGTTTATAAGGAAACTGATGAATTTAACAATTTAGAAGTTTTATATAAAGGGGAGTATGTATTGGTAAATGCAAAAAGGGTTGAGTTAGATTTAAGGGCAGAAGATTTGTATCCAGAGGGATATGACTTAGATCAATTGTTTATAAGCTACAATGAAAGAAAGCTGGAAAAGGATATTAAAAGAGGTTCAAAAAAGGCCCTTAGAAAAATAAGAAAAGAATTTATGAAGTAATATAATTCATATTTGATAAAAAAGACATTTTCAACTTAAGAAGATGTCTTTTTTTATCAAATATTCTGTGGCTAACTAATGATCCCTATCATAACTTAATATTATAGTAATTTATAAATCGGAGAAGTGAATGATAAACGTTACGCTAACACCACTACATTATATTTACCTTATCTTTATAATCATTATTATAGTGGCTATGGCAAGGAAGAAAGATATATCCCTAATCTGCATAATAGGTATCTTTGTTATAGGGCTTATGGGAACAAAGTCCCTTTATGGATCAGCAATGGGGATATTTAATAGCTTTGTATATGCTACAAGAGAGCTTATGCCAACAATATTTATTATTTCCCTAATAACAGCCATGAGCAGAATTTTAATGGCTTCTGGCATCAATGATGAACTAGTTTCACCCTTTAAAGGAATAATTAAAAATTACTGGATTGCCTATTGGGTTATAGGTATAGTAATGATGATTCTCTCCTGGTTCTTCTGGCCTTCACCAGCAGTGGCACTTATAGGAGCATTATTTTTGCCAATTGCTAAGAAAGCTGGACTTCCTCCTATAGGGGTGGCTATAGCCATGAATTTATTTGGTCATGGTATTGCCTTATCTAGTGACTATATAATTCAAGCAGCACCAAAGCTTACTGCAGATGCAGCAGGTATCCCAGTAGGAGATGTTATTTCAGCCAGTATCCCACTAACAATGACAATGGGTGTTGTTACAACTGTTGCTGGATTTTATTTTCTTAGAAAAGATATAAAATCAGGAGCAATATCTATTGAGCATGATAAAAATGATGAAGGAATAAATACGGAAAACAAAATGCTTATAAAATCAAAGAAATTAAGAAGAGCTTTAGCTTTGCTTATTGTAGTGCTGTTTACTTTAGATATAGTTATAATGTTTAAAGCAAACCTTCAAGGAGGAGATGCAACAGCTCTTATTGGAGGGACAGCAGTATTTATTTTTAGCTTAATTTCTGTACTAGCTCATAAGAAAGATTCTTTAGAAAAAATAACAGAAGATCTTGTAAAAGGATTGCAGTTTGGTTTTAAAATATTTGGTATTGTAATACCAGTAGCTGCCTTTTTCTATTTAGGTGACGCAGCATTCTTCGATATTTTTGGAAAGGTTCTTCCTGAAACTTCTCATGGAATTGTAAACGACTTAGGACTTGCCCTTGCAAATATAGTTCCCCTAAATTCAGGTGTATCTTCAGTGACCCTTACAGCAGTAGGAGCTATAACTGGCCTTGATGGTTCCGGATTCTCTGGAATATCTTTAGTTGGATCCACTGCAAAAATCTTCTCCACAGCCCTTGGTGGTGGAGTAGAAACTCTTACAGCCTTAGGGCAAATAACAGGAATCTGGGTTGGTGGAGGAACCATAGTACCTTGGGCAGTAATACCTGTTGCAGCTATATGTGGAATAGATGCCTTTGAGCTTACCAAGAAAAACTTTAAACCAGTTGTAATTGGACTGGCAGTTACTACCTTGGTAGCTATGTTCTTTATATAGAAAATAAAAGGCCATGGTGCTATAGAT
>JAAYOT010000324.1 GCA_012520205.1 Clostridiales bacterium | reverse complement strand
TTAAAACTTGTGCCAGAAGTTAAAACATTAGGAGTAGTTTTTAATACTTCTGAAGCAAACTCTGTAGTACAAGTTGAAGCTTTAAAGGAAGAAGCTGCTAAGTTTAATTTAGAGGTTAAGGAAATAGGGGTTACAAATGTAAATGAAATAAATCAAAACCTTACAGCTGTAATAGGTGAAGTAGATGGATTATATACACCAACAGATAACACTATTGCATCAGCTTATGATTTAGTTACAAAAATTGCCCTTGAAAATAATGTTCCAATTTTAGGTGCAGAAGAAGCGGTAGTTAGTGTTGGCGGATTATGTTCAATAGGAATAGATTATTTTAAATTAGGAAAAGAAACAGCATATAAAGCTGCTGAAATAATAGATGGTAAAAAGCCAGAAGAAATTGAGATTTCAACTTTAAGCGAGATGAATATTACAATAAATACTGACGTTGCAACAAAATTAGGAATCACTATACCAGAAGATATTAACGAAACAGCAAATAAGGTTACTGGAGGCGTTAAGTAATGGATTTAATTATAAATGTACTAGAACAAGGTCTTTTATTCGGGATTGTTGCAATGGGGGTTTATATAACATTTAAAATACTAAACCTAGCGGATATGTCAACTGATGGAACTTATCCCCTAGGTGGTGCAATTTGTGCAGCTTTACTAGTTAAAGAAGTTAATCCATTGATAGCAGTAGCTGTTGCTACTATTGGAGGAGCTTTAGCAGGCTTAATTTCAGCACTTTTAAATGTTAAATTAAAGATAAGCAGCCTAATGTCAGGTATTTTAGTTATGACGGGTCTTTATTCAGTTAACTTAATGATAATGGGCAAATCTAATGTGCCATTATTTAGTGCAAGCAATATTTTTGATAATGACTATAAAATTTTTATAATATTTGCTATAGTTGTAGCAATTAAATTGTTACTTGATCTTTTCCTAAAAACAAAACTTGGGAAATTGCTAATAGCTTCAGGTAACAATGAACAAATGATTACTTCATTAGGTGTAAATAAAAACAATATAAAAATTATTGGTTTAATGATAAGTAATGCTCTTATTGCAATGGCAGGAGCACTTACTGCTCAATATCAAGGTTTTTCAGATGTTACAATGGGTACAGGGATCTTAGTAATGGCTCTTGCAGGAGTTATTATTGGTACTTCAGTATTTAAAAAGATGACTTTTATTAAAGCAACTACCCTTGTAATAATCGGATCAATTATTTATAAATTAGCAATTGCTCTTGTTTTAAAATTTGGCTTAGATCCAAACTATTTAAAATTAATGACAGCTATAATAGTAATTATTGCCTTAAGTCTTAATTCAAATGTTATAAGCCTAAAAAAAAATAAAAGAGTAGCAAAGGCTAATAATTCAAAAAAAGCAAATGGTATTTCTAAAGAAGGTGGTGATTTAAATGCTAAAAATTCAAGCATTGCATAAGGTCTTTAATGAAAATACCATTAATGAAAATAAGGTTTTTTCAGACTTTTCTTTAAAAGTAAATAAAGGCGATTTTATTTCAATAATAGGTTCAAATGGAGCGGGCAAATCCACTCTTTTAAATATAATTTCTGGAACTATTGAATGTGATGAAGGTGAAATTTTACTAGATGGTAAAGATGTTTCAAGAGATAGTGAGTATAAAAGATCAAGAGAAATAGGAAGGGTATTCCAAAATCCTTCTTTAGGAATTGCTCCTAATATGACAATATTGGAAAATTTAGCCCTTGCAGATAATAAAGGTAAAACCTATGGTTTATCCTTTGGTGTCAATAAAAAAAGGATTGAATATTATAAAGAACTATTAAAGGAAGTTGATTTAGGATTAGAAGATAAGCTTTATAATAAAGTTAGTTTATTATCTGGTGGACAGAGGCAAGCTTTAACATTATTAATGGCAATGATGTCTAAACCGAAGCTTTTATTACTAGATGAGCATACAGCAGCTTTAGACCCTAAAACATCAATAAAGATAATGGAGATTACTGAAAAAATAGTTGAAGATACTGGAATTACAACATTAATGATAACTCATAATTTGAATCAGGCTATTAAAACAGGTAATAGATTACTTATGATGCATGGGGGAAAAGTCTTATTTGATGTAAGCGGAAAAGAAAAAGAGGAATTGACAACAAAGAAGCTTATGAAATTATTTGAAGAAGCTAATGTAAATGAAGGATTAAGTGATAGAAGTTTATTTAACTAAGATTTAAAGTTGTTACGCAATTAATTTTGCGTAACACCTTCCTTTTTTATATAGAAAACTTTTATATATTAGAACACAAGATAATATTATAAGAATATTATAATGTTATATAAATTAACTTTTAAATTTATATAACATTATTTTAGAATATAAATTATTTAATAGTAGAATGGTAGAATAAAAATTTTAAAAAATTAGGAGGACTGTATTATGGTAGGAAAAAGAAAGATTGCTTTACTATTAGCAGGATTAATAGGAGCAGCCACTTTAATTGGTTGCCAAAAAAGCGGCCAAACAACTAAGCAAGAGGAAAAAATAGAGATAGGAATAAGTCAACTTGTGCAGCACCCAGCCCTTGATTCAGCAAGAGAAGGCTTTATTGAAGGCCTTAAGGAGAATGGTTATGAAGATGGCAAAAACATTGCTATTGATTATCAAAATGCACAAGGAGATGCAGCTACATCCCAGACAATTGCTCAAAAATTTGTTTCTGAGGATAAAGATTTGATTTTAGCAATAGCAACACCAGCAGCTCAGGCTGTCTATAATGCTACAAAGGAAATACCAACAGTTTTTACAGCAGTAACAGATCCAATATCAGCTGAAATAGCTAAGGATTGGAAAAATTCAGGAACAAATTTAACAGGGGTTTCAGATATGGTTCCTGTTGATCAACAATTAGAATTATTATTAAAACTTGTACCAGAGGTTAAAACCTTAGGTGTAATTTTTAATACTTCTGAAGCAAACTCAATAGTTCAAGTTGAAGCCTTAAAGGAAGAAGCTGCAAAATTAGATATAGAAATTAAGGAAATTGGTGTTACAAACGTAAATGAAATAAATCAAAATCTTACAGCTGTAATAAAAAATATAGATGCCTTATATACGCCAACAGATAATACTGTGGCCTCAGCCTTTGATTTAATTGGAAAAATTGCTATTGAAAATAGTGTTCCTATTTTAGGAGCTGAAGAAGCAGTTGTAGATGTAGGTGGCTTATGTTCAATAGGAATAGATTATTTTAAATTAGGGAAAGAGACAGCATATAAAGCTGTTGAAATAATAGAAGGTAAAAAGCCGTCAGAAATTGAAATATCCACTTTAAGTGATATGAATATAAAGATAAATACAGATGTTGCAAGCAAATTAGGAATAACAATACCAGAAGATATTAAGGATTCAGCACAAGAAGTTACTGGGGGAATTAATTAATATTTATAATTGCAGGGTGCTTTAAAAAAGTTATTATGCTATAAGTAGCGTAATAACTTTTTTTCTTATTTCAATTATAGTTAGATAGTTAAAAAAATAACTAAAAATCAATAAATGTAAAGGATTATAATTATTAAAATATAACAACAACCTACATTATTTTTATAAATTCTCAAATAAACTCGGAAAAATAAAAAAATGTTAAATAGTGATTGACAAAAAATATACAATGGCATAAAATAAACTTACAAGAGATTGATAAATAAATAACAATTAAATGTATAAAACTATTATACAATTTATTTTTAGGAGGAAATGAAAATGGCAGTTACAAATTTACAGGAACTAACTAAGAAATTTGAAGAATTAAGAGAGGCTCAAAGAAAATTCGCTACTTTCACTCAAGAACAAGTAGATGAAATATTTAGAAAAGCTGCTATGGCTGCTAATAATGCAAGAATTAAATTAGCAAAGATGGCAGTTGCAGAATCAGGAATGGGAATTGCAGAAGATAAGGTAATAAAAAATCATTTTGCAGCTGAATACATTTATAATCAATATAGAGATATGAAAACTTGCGGAGTTATAGAAGAAGATATTACTAATGGAATTACAAAAGTTGCTGAACCAAAGGGAGTAATAGCTGCAATAGTGCCAACAACTAACCCAACATCAACAGCTATATTCAAAGCGTTAATCTCATTAAAAACTAGAAATGCAATAATTATATCACCACACCCAAGAGCTAAAAACTCTACAATTGAAGCAGCAAAAATTGTTTTAGAAGCAGCAGTAAAAGCTGGAGCTCCAGAAGGAATAATTGGATGGATAGATGAACCATCTCTTGAATTATCACAAGGAGTTATGGCTCAAGCAGACCTAATATTAGCTACAGGTGGACCTGGAATGGTTAAGGCTGCTTATTCATCAGGAAAGCCAGCTATAGGAGTTGGTGCTGGAAATACACCTGCAATAATTGATGAAACAGCTCATTTAAAAATGGCAGTAAACTCAGTATTGTTATCAAAGTCTTTTGATAATGGTGTAATTTGTGCATCTGAACAAAGTGTTATTGTATTAGATAAGGTATATGATGAAGTAAAAGCTGAATTTGATGCAAGAGGAGCTTATATACTAAAAGGTGAAGAAGTTCAAAAGGTTAGAAGCATAATATTAAATGAAAAAGGTGCATTAAATGCAAATATAGTTGGTAAAGCACCATGGCAAATAGGAGAATTAGCAGGAATTAATGTTCCAAAGACTGCAAGAATTATTATAGCTGAAGTTGAATCAACAGATTTATCAGAACCATATGCTCATGAAAAACTTTCTCCAATTTTAGCAATGTATAAGGCTAAGAGCTATGATGAAGCTGTAGAAAAGGCTGCTAAATTAATAGCTCAAGGTGGAATGGGTCATACGTCAGTACTATATACAAACGAAATTACTTCAAAAGATAGAATTGAAAAATTCCAAGACACTATGAAAACAGCAAGAACTTTAATTAATATGCCAGCATCTCAAGGAGCTATTGGAGACTTATTTAACTTTAGATTAGCACCATCATTAACATTAGGTTGCGGATCTTGGGGAGGAAACTCAGTTTCAGAAAACGTTGGTCCAATGCACTTATTAAACGTAAAAACAGTGGCAAAAAGGAGAGAAAATATGCTTTGGTTTAGAGCTCCAGAAAAAACTTACTTTAAATTCGGATGTTTACCGTTCGCTATACAAGAATTACATGAAATGAATAAGAAGAGAGCATTTAT
>JAAYOT010000323.1 GCA_012520205.1 Clostridiales bacterium | reverse complement strand
TTAAAAGAAAATTAGAAAGATAAATTTTAGCAGACATAGCGCGCGAATTAATTAAGTGTGTGTTAAATATTTACAAATATCTAATATTCTTTTAAAATATATATAAATAATGGAGGAGAATTATGAGCGCTTTTGTATTAAATAGGGAATATGAATTACAATTACCAGATAACTATGTAGATATTGACATAGTTGAAATGGAGTATGTTGATGGAGGAGGCTTAGTTAAGTTAACAATATCAAAAGAAACATTATCCAGATTATCAAGAATTGCATGCATCGCAGTAGGGACTACAATAGGAGTAATACTTGGATATAAAATAGGGATGGGACCAGGTGCTTTTATAGGTGGTGTTTTTGGATTTGTAGGAGGATTTATTGCTGGAAACTATGTAGCAAACAAAATATCAACATCTCAAACGTTTAGTGCGTATGTTAATGGATACAGTGGTCATTATTATATTTAAAATTTGAAGTAAGTTTAGGAGGAAATTATGAGTAGATTAGTATTACCACAAAGTTATATAAATATAGAAAATGATGAATTAGCGTATATCGATGGTGGACTTGATATAATATCAGTTGGTTGGGCTGCGACAATAATTAATACAGCGATTGGCGCTGCAGTTGGTGCAATAGGTATATCAGGATATATTGCAGCTTATGGTAGAAGCCAGGCAAAATTGATATTTACAAGAACTGTAGGTAGTAAATTAGCTGCATGGGGATGCGCAAAACTTTCTGTGTATGTGAGTCTAGCTGTAGACATGGCGCTTGGCTATTTAGATATAGGAACTAAAATAGCTAAGTATATAGATAGATATGATTATGCGCCTAATAATGGGTGGTTGAGTATATAATGATTAGTTTTTTAGATAATAATCATACATTTGCATTAAGGATTCCAATTACGTATATTATAATGTATATTCTATTTTTTACAAAAAATTATTGCGAGAAAAGAGTAGTAAAAATAGTTAGCTCAATTATAGGTGTAACAATATTAGCAGTAATATGTTTATTATATATTTTAAACTTTAGTGAGACGTATATAATGAGTTGGATTTCTAAACCTATAGTTCCATTTATATTAATGTTATATTTACCAGTGGAGAAAAAATCAATAACGAGTATAGATAAGAAAGATAAAGTTAGATTTTTCAAAAATATAATAATAGGAATGGTAATTATGTTCATACCAGGTTCTAAGTGGTATTCAGCATTAATTAGTAATCTTGAGTACAATGAGTATATAATATCAGAAATGTTAGTATTTTTTTGCGGTGTTATAACAATATATTTAAACAAGTACGCTGTTAATAAGATTTTAAAAATTAAAAAGTGGAATATAAAATTAATGAATTAATAGTAAGGGAAGACTTTAAGTTCACCTGGGATACCTGCCAAGATTTTGGCGAACAAGATTATCAGAGCCTTGAGAAATCAAGGCTCTTTTTTAAAATGAAAAACTATTAGATATGTTAGTGAATAAAAAGACTTAAAGCCTAAGTAAAAGCAAATAGATGATTTTGTGAAAACACAAAAAAATAAAGCTAATGAATATTATTTTAAAACTATTTCAGAGTTTTCTAACGAAAAAAATCAATATGAAGTATAGATTTCAAAATTAGTTTCACAAAAAGAATCTTTAGAAAAAAGTAAGGAACAATATGAAGTGGTCGCTCAAAAAAGTGGAACAGTACATTTAAATACTCCAGTAACAACGGGAATGGTACTTCAAGGTGGAAGTTTAATAGGAACAATAACAAGCAAAGAAGAAGATTTAATTATAGAAACAATGCTACCATCCAGTGATAGACCAAGAATACATGTGAATGACGAAGTGTCTCTAGTGGTAGGTGGATTACTTCAATCGGAATATGGAACAATCCCTGGAAAGGTAATAAGTATCGATGAAGATGCAACCATTGATAATGAAAAAGGAAATGTGTATTTTAAAGTAAAGGTTAAACCAGATAAGACTTATCTAGAAGACACTAAAGGAGAGAGGGTTAATCTAACTAATGGAATGGTAACAGAAACAAGAGTGAAGTATGAAAAGATAACTTATATGAAATACCTATTAGAACTTATAGGAGTTAAATTTAGTTAATTAATTTGCATTAAAAGAAAACTAGAAAGATAAATTTTAGCATACATAGCGCGCTAATTAATTAAGTGTGTGTTAAATATTTACAAATATCTAATATTCTTTTAAAATATATATAAATAATGGAGGAGAATTATGAGTACATTCGTATTAAAAAGAGAATACGCGTTAGAATTACCAACAAGCTATGTTGAAATTGACAATGATGAAATGGAGTATGTTGATGGAGGTGGGTATTGGAGTAATTCTCTGTTAAAGAATAATTTAATTATGTGGGGTGTTGAAGCTGCATATTTATCATCAGTAGTAGGATTTTCTAGGGTATATAATGCAATTAAATATGGTCTTACTGCAATAAAAGCAGGATTAGTTGGAACCTTAGGACTAGCGGGTCAAGTATTATCCTGGTATGTATCATGGAAGGTCGGAACATTTATAAGTGAGATATCTCAAGCCCTTGATAAAGGTCTTGGTATAGAATTCTACTGGGGATTTACAGGTCCATGTTTATACGCAGCATAAAATTATAGGGTTTAGATAAAGACTCTAATTATATATAAGAGAAATAAGTTAGATGAGTGATTATTAAAAAATATATAATAATAAGAATAATCACTCATCTTATTTAAAATAAGATGGAGAAGAAACAAGTGGAAAATAGGAAAATTATAAAAAAAATATTTTTAATTACATTAATAATGTATTTTATGACATTAATTATAGCTATAATATTGAGTAGTGAGGAAGATTTATCAAGTTTAAAAAATGGACCACTACTAATATTTTTATTTTACGGGCAGTTAATTTTTATATTGATTAATATTGCAATTAATAGAACGAGTAAAAATATTAGCTCTTTAGAATTGAAAAAAATATTAGATGTTGAATTAACAATTAAGTCAATGATTTTTCTTATTTATAATATAATATTACCTAACATAAATCAAAGATTTAATAGCTTGATCATTTATAGTGTATTAATTATAGCTTTTGTAATTAATATGGGGATTTTAATGAATACATCCAAATATACTGACAAATTAGTGGTAAATATGAAAAAGGAAGTTAATGGTAAAATAATTAATACTAAATACAGTCTTATAGGAATAATGCTATACTTTATTGCTATAAGTATAGCTAGCCAAACAATCTATAAAATAATTTTTAAAGTTTGTTTATTTATTTTATCGATAAATATATTAAATAATAATTTAAAAAGACATTATTGTGTTACTAACTTTAAAAATAAGATAAATTTATCATTAATTATTGGAGGTTTAATTAATATTTCTATCTTTATATATATGTATTCTATATTCGATGATTTAGATAAAAGGACTTTTTTTAATATTAGGGATATTTCTTTTATAATTTCATCTTTATTTATAATTCCATATTTAAAGAAAACACAGTTTAGTAATAATTAATATTTTTATTTAGGAATAGAAAATTACATTTTATTATATTTTTAATATTTCACAAATCAATAATAAAAAGTTTTAACTAAAAGAGAAAGTCTAACGCTTTGATTTGTTAACAAGTAACAACTTATAGTTATTGCTATGAACTCTGAGGTCATAACAGAAGCTGGGATTTTATATTTGCCTTGGTAACAAAAACTAGAGTAAAATATGAGAAGATAAGTGAAATTCCAACTCTTTGATTTAGCTAATTGCACTTACTCATCCTAAGTATTGAAGAGGAGTTTCCTTTAAAAATGAAATACTTATTAGAAGTTATAGGAGTTAAGTTTATTTAATTAATTTGCATTAAAAGAAAATTAGATAAATAAATTTTAGCATACATAGCGCGCGAATTAATTAAATGTATGTTAAATATTTACAAATACCTAATATTCTTTTAAAATAAATATATAAATAATGGATGAGAATTATGAGCGCATTTGTATTAAGCAGAGAATATGAATTACAATTACCAAATAACTATGTAGATGTTGATAGAGATGAAATGGAGTATGTTGATGGAGGAGGATATAGTGTTGAAACAGTTAGAGGTACATCAAACTGTTTAAGAAAAATGTCTAACTTATTAGGGAAGTCTGTTACGCATCTTGGAATGATAAGAACCGGAATACTAACAGCGGGAGTAGCAGGATTAACAATACCAGGAGCAATAGCTGCAGCAGCACAAATAATCGTAGGTATGATAGGTAGTGTATTTTATACATCATTTTTAGCTGCAGCAATGGTTTATACAATAAAGGATAATGGGTTCAATTATCATAGTTATGGATTTTGGTTTGATATAGGAACCAGCTGGGTAACAAGACTATAAAGTGTATATAAACTTATAATAATTATAATTAAATACTAAATTGGGGATTCCCCAGTTTAGTATTTTAAGTTGTTAAATAGGAGGAAAATATGATTTTAATTTGGATAATTCTAAGTATTTTATTAATAATATTAATCTTAAGGCTTCCTAGTCTAAATAAAAATATTGCAGAAATGATGGATCTAAAGTTATTCGAGAAAAGATTTAAAAGCAATATTTTAGACTTATTCATAACTAATTTTTGTATTGTATTTATGTTTTATTATATAAATAGCATTGGTAGTGAATTTGATTTATTAAGATTAGTTCAAATTTTATGTGGAGTAGTCGTAGGTAACTTGTTACTATTAGCAAATTTTTATTATATATGTTTTATAAATAGAAAAAAAGAGACCAACAATATTAAAAAGAGTGTTTTAGAAATGAGTATAACATTATTAATAACTATATCTTTAACTATAGCTATTAATATATATATGATACTTAAAGAAAATAAAATATTAAATATATTTTTGGTTGATATATTTGCTATGACAATTATTTCGGTTTATATAATAAAGAAAATAATTAGTTTAAAAAAGTGCAATCAAATTGATAAGTAATTATATAATACAATAAGTTTTAAAGGAATTAAAATAATGACATTCTTTTAAAGCTTATTTTTATATAATAAAAGGGAGAGTAATGAATTGTTGTTAATTTTAGTAGGCATAGTGCTAGAATTAATTATTTGTTAACTATGTTCATACCAGGCTCCAAATGGTATTCAGCATTAATTAGTAACCTTGAGTACAATGAGTATATAATATCAGAAGCGTTAGTATATTTTTGCGATGTTATAACAATATTTTTAAACAAATATAGTATTAATAAGGCTTCAAAAATTAAAAAGTGAAATATGACACTAATGAATTAACCTTAAAAATCCAATCCATAAGGTTAAAGAGCGTGTAGCTTAAACCCGTAAATATGAATATATAAAGTAGGTGGATTAAATGAAACAGCAAAATGTGAATACGATATATTTTTTTTCTAATATTAGTTTTTATTTTTGTATTAGTTATATGATAATAATGGACTACTTGAATTATAATGATTATTTATGGGGAGTAGCAACTTTGGGGTTAGTTGTGTCTTTTCTATTTTCATTACTTCCAGATATATGGTGTTAGTATAAATTAGTGGACACATTAAGACGAACTAAGTAAAATAATATTTAGTAAGAAAGGATGTGTCCATTATGGGAAGGGGCAAAAGATACGATCAGGAATATAAAGATATGATAGTAGA
>JAAYOT010000044.1 GCA_012520205.1 Clostridiales bacterium | reverse complement strand
GTAGCACACCTAAGTGCAATTAAGGGGAGAGTACCATTTACCCATTTCTTTGATGGCTTTAGAACTTCCCATGAATATCAAAAAATTGAAGTGCCTGATTTTAAGCAAATAACTAACCTTGTAGATAGGGATGCTTTACAGGCCTTTAGGGATAATGCTTTAAATCCTGAGCATCCTGTAGCTAGAGGTACTGCACAAAACCCTGATATATACTTCCAAGGTAGAGAAGTTCAAAATCCATTTTACTTAGCTATACCAGATATAGTTGAAAAATATATGAGGGAAATGGAAAGTATAACAGGAAGGGCTTATCATCCATTTGACTATTATGGCGACCCAGAAGCTGAACATATTATTGTAGCAATGGGTTCAGTATGTGACACTATAAGCGAAGTAATTGACTACTTAAGAGCTAAGGGCGAAAAGGTTGGAATGATTAAAGTACACTTATACAGACCATTCTGTGAAAAGTACTTCTTTAATGTATTCCCTACTAGCGTAAAGAAAATTGCAGTTTTAGATAGAACAAAGGAACCTGGATCCCCTGGTGAACCATTATACTTAGATGTATGTAAGTTATTCTATGATAAGGAAAATAAGCCTATAATTGTTGGAGGAAGATACGGCTTAGCTTCTAAGGATACAACTCCAGCTCAAATTATGGCTGTATATAATAACTTAAAATCTAATACTCCAAAGAATAACTTTACTATAGGAATAGTTGATGATGTAACATTTACCTCTTTACCTAAGGGAAATGAAATTGATACTACTCCTGAAGGTACTATAAGCTGTAAGTTTATCGGACTTGGTTCTGATGGTACAGTTGGAGCAAATAAAAGTGCTATTAAAATTATAGGAGATAATACAGAGCTGTATGCTCAAGCATACTTTGAATATGATAGTAAAAAATCTGGTGGTTCAACTATATCTCACTTAAGGTTTGGAAAGAACCCTATAAAATCTCCTTATTTAGTTTATAATGCAGACTATATAGCATGTCATAATAAGTCTTTCTTATATAACCTTGATGTTTTAAAGGGATTAAAGAAAGGCGGTACCTTTGTACTTAACTGTCCATGGAGTGAAGAAGAACTTGATACTAAGCTTCCTGCGATCTTTAAAAGATATATAGCAAAAAATGATATACAATTCTATATTATAGATGCTAATGGTATTGCTAGTGAAATTGGTTTAGGAAACAGAATAAATATGGTAATGCAGTCTGCCTTCTTTAAATTAGCTAATATTATACCTGTAGAAGATGCAGTTAAACACCTAAAAAAATCCATTGTTGATATGTATGGTAAAAAGGGTGAAAAGATTGTTGATGCAAATAAAACTGCTGTTGATAGAGGTATTGATTCATTAGTTAAAGTCAATATACCTGAAAGCTGGGCTAATGCACCAGATGAAGAAGGGCCAATTAAAAAGGAACCAGACTTTGTTAAGAAAATTCAACGTCCTATGGAAAGGCATGAAGGTGATGACCTTCCAACAAGTGCTTTTGTAGGAATGGAAGATGGTACTTATCCTTTAGGTACTACAGCTTATGAAAAACGTGGAATTGCAGTATATCTGCCAGAATGGCAAATAGATAAATGTATTCAATGCGGTCAGTGTTCATATGTATGCCCTCATGCTACTATAAGACAATTCTTAGTAAGTGAAGAAGAGCAAAAAAATGCTCCTGAGGGTTTCCTTAGTAAGAAGGCTACAGGTAAGGGACTTGGAGATTATGGCTTTAGAATTCAAGTAGCTCCCCTTGACTGTACTGGTTGCGGAAACTGCGCTGATGTCTGCCCTGCTCCTGGTAAGGCATTAATAATGAAACCAGCTGAAGAACAAATATTAGAACAGGCAGAAAACTGGGAGTATGCAATGACCTTAACCCCAAGAGAAGACTTAATGGATAGAAATACATTAAAGGGAAGCCAATTTGTTAGACCTCTTCTTGAGTTTAATGGAGCCTGCCCTGGATGTGGAGAAACTCCATATGTTAAGCTAATAACTCAACTATTTGGAGAAAGAATGATGATTGCAAATGCAACAGGCTGTTCTTCTATTTGGGGAGCAAGTGCACCTGCTATTGCTTATACAACTAATGCTGAGGGAAGAGGACCTTCATGGGCAAATTCATTATTTGAAGATAATGCTGAATTTGGTTATGGTATGTATCTTGCTGTTAAACAGCTAAGAGAAAAACTTGCAGACTTAATGAATGAAGGTTTAGAATCTGCTGACTTTGATGATGAAGCTAAAACTGCCTTCCGTGAGTGGCTTGATAACTTTAATGATGGTGTTGGTTCAAAAACCGCTTCTAATAAAATTTTAAAAGTTCTTGATAATCCAAAGTATGCTAGCAATAATATTGCCAAGGAAATATTAGAAAGAAAAGATTATCTAGTTAAGAAGTCTCAATGGATAATAGGTGGAGACGGATGGGCCTACGACATTGGATTTGGCGGCTTAGATCATGTTCTTGCAAGTGGCGATGATATAAACATATTTGTAATGGATACTGAAATATATTCTAATACAGGAGGTCAGGCATCAAAATCATCACAAACTGC
>JAAYOT010000043.1 GCA_012520205.1 Clostridiales bacterium | reverse complement strand
TGATAACTGTATAAGCTATCTTACTTTAAATTTTGTCGCTTGTTGTCTAGCTTTCTTTAATTGAGAGTGATCAAAAGGATGCAGATCCTTCTTAGTAGTTAAGTTAGCAATATTTGAAATTGTTATAATTTCAGAATTTGCTTTTCCCTTAACACCTGTAGTTCCCATAACGATTACTTTATGTCCTTGTTTAACATCAATAAAAGTTGGTTTCTTAAACCATTTTCTTGCTTTATATTGAGTTTTAACTACACCCTTACCCATTTCAGGCTTAATTATTAGATGAGCAGTAATTGTTCTTATAATTCCTAGTATACTTTTTTCTTCAACTTTTACAGATAAAACAGTACCGGCTGTACTAGTCATTCTATCCTTATATTTTTCTAAATAAGCATCTTGTAAGTAGCCAGTCATTTTTTCTTTGAATCCCATAATTAAAACTCCTTTATATAAGAAATATTGTAAAAAATCAAAACGTTATAATTACAAGAATATTATAACATAATTACAAAATTAATAAAACAGAATAATTAAATTATGATTATTTTTCCTAGGTACTAAATTATTTTATATTAATAAAGTATCTATTTGGATGGATTTTATATTCAATAAGCATTTCTATAACTGTATCCCTGAAATCGTTTTCTTTAGATTTCTTTGAATTAATTTCTGGAAATCTTATATTTGTATTTAAGGAGTATTTAGAGTTTTTGAAAGTTTTAATTAAGGTATCAGCAGTTTTTATAACTAAATCATTCCAATCATCAACTTTTCTTTCATAATTATCTATTTTAAAGCTAAGGGGTTTTCTGTCTGTAAAATCATTACATACATTAAGTTCTGTCTTTTTTATATTTTTCTTAGATTCATCTTCTATAGTTTCATAGTCATTAATTACAGGACTTTCTTCAACAAAAGTTTTTTCTTTTTTGCCAGATAGGTCTTTCATCCATCCTATATAATCCTCTATATTATTACTTACTACATATAAACTCATAGATAGTTCCCTGTATTGAGTACTTAAGTCAAAATTTCGTTCCTTTTTAATTACAAAACTAGATGCATCTTCTATATAGTCTATTGATTTTTCTATTGTATCTTTTAAATTAACTAGTGAGTTAATAATATCTTTATAAGGCTCAGGAAAGTTTATTGCAACAGTAGTTATAAGATCATCTTCTAAAAAGGGGCAGAAGCTATATTTGTTATCTTCTTGAAATTCAATATTTTTTGATAAATTATCACTATAAGAAGTAGAATCCTTAGAAACAGTAGTCTCACTTTTTGTTTTTATATCATTATTAAAGGTAGTAAAATTTTTTAACAACGAGAATTTTTTGCCAGCCATGCTTAACCTCCTCATATTTATTAATCTATATAATTATATTAATGTAAAGTAAAAATAATAACCTATTTATGAAAATAATGAACCATATGTATTATTAAGAAAATGGTTATAAAATTGTTATAAAACCGTAACATATTTTATAGTATAATAATGAAGTAGGGATAATTTTTTTAAAAAGTGAGGGAATGAAAGGGCTATGGAGAAACTTCTCAATGACAGAGTATATTTGACTATTGATAATTATAGAAGCTCAAAGGTTGAACTTAGAAATGATGGAGATTTAATCAATCATTTTGCATCATTAATTTATGCCCATTATAAAAGGGAAATTCCTTTTGAAAAAGTAAAGGAAATAAGAAAATATATAAAATCAACATCTTCAAGAATGTCCTCATTTAGAGGTGAAATACTATATATATTATC
>JAAYOT010000322.1 GCA_012520205.1 Clostridiales bacterium | reverse complement strand
CATTAAAAGTATGAACATTTGTAAAATCACCATTAATAATAATTTTTTTCTTTGAATCATCAACAGTTACATGAGCTGCTGCTCCAACCTTAGTTTCACCTATCTCAAATCTATATCCATTTAAACTAGCTCCTTCACTAAAACTTATGTTGAATCCTGCTATAGATACCTTTTCTGGAGCTACTGCTTCTATAGGTGGATCTACATTAATTCCTCCTAAAATTGGGTCTGAATTTAGCATTTCAGGGTTAATCTCAGCTACATTTCTTGATGGATTTCCTACGATTGTTACACTTTGATTTAAGCCACCTTTTTTAATTGCTCCATTTATTAAAATTTCTAAATCTTCTGCAGTGAAACCTCTTTTCTTAAAATCACCGTTTACTATAATTTCTTTATTATCCTTGTCCAATTTAACTGAAGTATCTGTTCCCTCAGCAACTTGTCCTGTTTTAAATACATATCCATTTAAATCTTTACCTTCAGCAAATTTTATAGTAAAGCCTCCAAAAGATATCATATTAGGTGCAGTTGCATCTTTACCATTTATAACTGGAGTTGATGCAATATCTTCAATATTCATTGCTTTTCCTTTAACTGCTACTCTTTGAGATATACCTGCTGAAGATAATGCTTTATTTACTGCTGACTCAACTTGAGCTGGTGTTAAAGCTCCTACTGTTGAAAAATCTCCATTAACTATAATTGTTTTGTTATCTTTATTTATATCAGCTGATGTAACAGTTCCAGGTCCAACATTTCCTAAAACAACTTTGTATTCATTTAGCTGTCCACCAGGTCCAAAATCAAAATCTAATCCTGCTAAATTTACTGAGTTTGGAATTAACCCTGTTGCTTCCTTTGAGTTATCATCATTAGTAAGGGAATAACCTAGTACTCTATTACCATCAGATGTTAAAAGATTTCCTTGTTCATCTAATGTAAAAGAACCATCTCTTGTGTACATAATATTACTTGTTGAACCTTCACCTTGATTTGCTAAGTTATGAGTTCCAACTTGATGATTTACTTTTAAAGAATCATCAAATACTGCTGGTCCTTGACTTACCATAAAGTATCCTGCTCCATCTATAGCAACATCTAGGCTTCTATTTGTTAATTGTAAATTTCCTTGAGTCATTATAGTTGCAATACTTGATAATTGAACTCCTAGTCCAACTTGCTTTGCATTAACTCCCCCTTGAGTGCTTGAAGGCGCCATTGCTTCTCCAACATTTTGGCTTAACATATCACTAAATCTAGCTGTTGAAGATTTATAGGCTGTTGTACCTACGTTTGATATATTATTTCCTATAACATCTAATTTTGTTTGATTCACTTTCATTCCATTTATTCCTGAATATAGCGATTTTAACATAACTTTCCTCCTAAATTTTATATTTCTTACTTCTGTCGTTCCGTAAGTATAAGCCTCCTCTTTTAGGTCCAGCTTATAAAAGAACTACACTATCAACATTTGTAAAGACATTATCCTTTGATCTTTCCTTTTCAACTGCAGTAATTAAAGTTTTATTTTCAATGCTAGCTATTAATGCTACATCCTTATATAACATTAAAGAATTTTTTGACCCTTTATCTTCAGCCATCTTAAAACCTTTACCAATAGCTTCCATATCCTCAGATGTAAAATCTAATGTATTCAATCTTTCTGCAGCATGTTTTGATATAGTGTAATCACTTTGATTTTTAATTTTTTCTTCCTTTAAAATATCTTTAAAGTTAACCTTATCCTTATTTTCCCTATTATTAGCACTTGTATTATCAGGTATTTCAAAGTTACCAACAGGATAAGCTTTTCCATTTATTACTCTAAAGCCCATGAAATCACCTGCTTTTCATTTTATTCATTCTTCTATTTTCAAGCTTTAGTTTATGGTTAAATTTCTTCTGCACTGCCTACTGCTTTTTTAATTTTTTCAAAATTAAATTCTTTAATTTCTTCTGAACCATCTAGTTTAATTCTTACATTTATTGTATGTCCATCTCTTATAACTCCTAGAACTTGTCCAGTTAAATAATTTCCATCATCATCCTTCTCAGTTAACTCTACAAACTTATTAATAAGTGAAGTTGCTGTTAAGAAAGATGTTTTTGTATTAAGATTTATTAGTGATGCTTGAGTAGTATCTTCTACATCTAAAACTGAAACTACATTTGATAAATCAAAATCTTTATATACATTTTCTCCATTTTCATTTACTTCTACTGATATTGTTGTACCTGATGAAGTAGTTGAAACAGCCCTTACGATACCTGTATATTGTACTCCTTGGCTATCGTATGCATTTAATGTTACGCCTCTTCCTATCATCGCATTATTTGCATAATTGGTCATAGTATTATTTAAGTTTGTTAATTGTTCCATTTGTGCAAACTGCGCCATTTGCGTTACATATTGAGTAGAATCATTATTTCCACTTGGATCTAAATTTGAAAGTTCAGCTGCAAGTATAGTTAAAAAAGCATTTTTATCCATATCTTCGCCTACTTTTGCAATTTTAGTTCCCCTATCAGTAGCTGTAAGCCCTGCATAATGGTGATTTATACTAGTTGTCATTCTCTCCCTCCTAAGCTAATATATTTAAGTTGTTATCCATAATTATATTTTCCACTTCTTCTTGCTCATCTTCAGAATATAAGCCATTAGCAGCATTTTCTGCCGTACTATTTTGTGAATTAGAAGAATTTCGGTTTTCTCCACTGAAGAATGTAGTATCTTCGTTATATATATTTATGGATACTTCTTGAATTTTAATATTTTGTTCTTGTAAATTATTTTTTATTTCTTGAAGGTTGGAATTTAATAAATTATAAGTTTCCTTAGAGGTAGCTTTAAGTTCTGCCCTCATTACACCTTCTTCTGAAATAATTTTAATTGTTAACTCACCAAGCTCCTTTGGATATATCTTAATACTTAATTCCTCTACATTATTTCTAATCATGTATTTAACATTTTGAATAATGTCTGAATTGAAGCTTTGTCTATGTATTTCCTTTGGTTCAACTAAAATATCACTAGGGTTTAGTGTTACTTTATTAAAAGAACCTAATACATTTGAGAAGGAATTTCTGTCATCTTCTTCTATTATCTTTAAAAGAAACTTGTCTTCATCGGTAATCTCTTCCTTTAAATTAAAGCTATGTCCTTCTTTTGTAGCTTCATAAGATATATTTTCTTTATCTCCTATCTTTGTAGGTAAAATAGCTAGTTTATCTGGATTATCTACTATTGAGCCTTCTTTATTATTCTTAATATTATTTAAAGCATTTAAAAACTCAAACTTCTTAGTACTGCTCATTTTTTCTGTTATTGCTGTAATTTCATCTTTAGGCAGTAAATTTAATATTTCTATTAACTTACTATTAATATTATTAACCTTTAAATTTGAAGTTGTATTTACATCTGAATTAATTCTGTTTTCTAGTGCTTCAATTAATAATTCTTTAACTTCACTAAAACTTTTAATAACACTTAGCGGCTCATTTATTTTAGTAGAACTATTATTATCTTCAATGACTAGGCCCCTTAGTATTTCTTCTATGTTTTTCTCTAGACTTTGTCCATTATCTAAAAGTTCT
>JAAYOT010000321.1 GCA_012520205.1 Clostridiales bacterium | reverse complement strand
TTATTTAATCAAGGATCGCTATAGCTTTCCTCCTTGACAAAATAATTATTAGTAAATTTTAAAACCACAGCATTATTTAGAGATAATTTTCAGAGGTCGTGTCACATATGTTTGACTACTCTAGATTTTTATTAAAAATATTATTAAAAAGCTATTGACTAAATATTATGAGTGTAATAAAATAGATTAAAATATTATCAATGTAAAAAACAGGTTAAAATCTAGGAGCAGAAGGAGTAGATATAGGAGCTTAGTTTAAGCGAGTCTGGGATGGTGAGAGCCAGGTACTGTAGTCTATATTGAATGGGTCTGTGAGATGATATGTGAAATTATAGTAGCATTTTCCGGGAGTCAGCCGTTACAATGACAGGGTATCGATATTATTCCGTACCTGATAAAGATAAATTTGCATTTAGGTGGCATAGCGAGTATAACATCTCGTCCTATTGGACGAGGTGTTTTTTTGCTATATATGCTTGCTTAATAATGTGAATTTAATATGGGTGGCACCGCGAGTCACTTCGTCCCATTATAAGGATGAAGTGGCTTTTTTTTATTAAATTATAAGGATTGGAGGTTTTATTATGATCACTATGACCAAAGAGCAATTCAATGAATTAAAAAAGAGAAAGAAGGTTTTTCCTGTTACCTTTGAAGCACATGCAGACGAATTGACACCTATAGTTATGTTTTATAATCTTGAAGGCAAAAATAGATGTCTTTTAGAAAGTGCCTTGTCTACTAAAGAAAGTGGAAGATATTCTTTTATGGCAGAAAAGCCTTATCTTAAGCTTATTAGCTATGAAAAAAATATTTCTATCATAAAAGAGGATGGAAGCAAAATGCAAAAGAAAGGAGAGCTGCTGAATACAGTAAAAAGTCTGCTAAATATCAAATACAGTTCCGAATATTTGGATTTGCCTTTTACTGGTGGTGCTATAGGTTATGTAGGCTACGATATGATTAGGCAATATGAAAAACTTCCAGATAGCAATAAAGATAAAATGAATATTCCTGATGCCTATCTTCTATTTTATAAAACAGTAATTTGTTATGACCATTACAATCATAAGCTATATATCATTTATAACGTACTTTATGAAGATGAACTTGAGTATGAAGAAATAGCAAAAATATTAGAAAAAACTTATGAAAAAATTAGGATTAGGAGGGAAGTACATTCCCTTGAAAAAAAGAACTTATCAGCAAAAGTAAGATCCAATTTATCTGAGAAAGAATTTTGTGACCTTGTAAATAGGGCAAAAAGCTATATAAAAAAGGGGGATGTATCCCAAGTAGTGTTATCTCAAAGATTTAGCATTGACACAGAAGGAAATTCCTTTGAGCTTTATAGAAGATTAAGATCGGAAAATCCATCACCATATCTATTTTATATAGAGTTTGGAGATTTTGAAGTAGTGGGCTCTTCCCCTGAAAGATTAGTAAGTGTTAAAGACAATATCATAATTACTAATCCAATTGCAGGTACACGGCCAAGAGGAAAAAATAAGGAAGAAGATAGTTTGTTGGCTAAAGAGTTATTAGCTGATGAAAAAGAAAGAGCTGAACATGTAATGCTTGTGGATTTAGGGAAAAATGATGTTGAAAGGATTAGTGAGCTCGGTACTGTTAATATTGATAGGTTCATGGAAGTAGAATTATATTCTCAGGTAATGCATTTGGTTTCTCAAGTTTCAGGAAAATTAAAGGAAGGTTTATCCTGCTATGATGCCTTAAGATCTTGCTTACCAGCAGGTACTGTGTCAGGGGCACCAAAAGTTAGAGCCATGGAAATTATAGAGGAGTTAGAAAATGCAAGACGAGGAATATATGCAGGTGCTTTAGGTTACTTTTCCTACCAGGGAAATATGGATTTCTGTATAGCAATAAGAACTATTGTAATTAAGAATAAAACAGCCTATATACAGGCAGGAGCTGGAATAGTGCATGATTCGGATCCAATTAAGGAGTATAAAGAAACAATAAATAAAGCAAAGGCATTAAGGATGGTGATTTGCAATGATAAATAAAGCTATAAAGAAAATAGTGCTAAGAGAAAATTTAACGGAGAAAGAAGCAGAAGCTGCAATAAATGAAATAATGAATGGGAAATTTGAACCTTCACAGGTAGGAGCATTTTTAATTGGACTTAGGATGAAGGGGGAAAGTATAGATGAAATAACAGGCTGTGTAAAATCTATGAAGAAAAATGCAAAGAAATTCAATTTAGATTTACATGGTGAAAAAGCTGATAAAACACTAGTGATTGATACTTGTGGTACAGGTGGAGATGAGGCAAATACTTTTAATATATCTACTGCAGTAGCTATTATTGCAGCGGCTGCAGGGGTCAAGGTTGCTAAGCATGGGAGCAGGGCAGTATCAAGTAAGAGTGGTAGTGCAGATGTGCTAGCAGAAATGGGATTTAATATTAATATTGATCCTAATATTTCAGAGCGGTGTATAAGAGAAACAGGTATGACCTTTCTCTTTGCTCAAAATTATCATCCTGCTATGAAACATGTAGCTCTTGTAAGAAAACAGTTAAGTACAAGAACTATATTTAATATAATAGGACCCTTAACAAATCCGGCAAATATAAAAGGACAAGTACTTGGGGTTTTTGATAGAGATTTAACCCACAAATTAGGCCAGGTTCTCTTAAAGCTTGGTAGAGAAAGAGCTTTAGTAGTTCATGGTGATGATGGTTTAGATGAAATAACAATAACTACAAAAACTACAGTAACAGAGATTAAAGAAGGCAAGATTATAGATTACGCAATAAATCCTCAGGATTATGGAATACCCGTATGTAAAAAGGAAGATATACAAGGTGGAGATGCCAAGGAAAATGCAAGGATTATTTTAGATATATTTAAGGGGAAAAAGGGACCTAAGAGAGATATAGTTTTAATAAATGCTGCAGCAGCCTTGTATGTAGGGAAGGCCGTTGATGGTATTTATGAGGGAATAAAGCTAGCAGAAGAGATTATTGATTCTGGAAGGGCCTATAATAAACTAAAAGAAATAGTGAACTTTAGTAGGAGAGTGGCTGTGTAATGATATTAGATGAGATTGTTGCAGTTAAGAGAAAGCAATTGGAATTAGAAAGAGGAAAAAAAACTTTAAATGATTTAATTAAAAAACTTAGAGCTAGAAAAGTTAGGGATTTTGAGACTTCTCTTAAGAAAGAAGGAATATCAATAATTGCTGAAATAAAAAAAGCATCACCATCAAAGGGAATTATAATTGAGAACTTTAATCATAAAAGTATTGCTGAAATTTATGAAAAAATAAATATAGATGCCCTTTCAATACTGACAGAGGAGCATTTTTTTAAAGGCAGTAATGATTTTATTAAGGATGCAAAAGAAATAACAGCTAAGCCTATTCTTCGGAAGGATTTCATTATTGATGAGTATCAGATATATGAAGCCTATGAAATAGGGGCTGACGCCATACTCCTAATAGCAGCCATATTACCTGGGAAGCTTAAAAGTTTCTACCATTTGGCCTCGAGCTTAGGATTACATGTGTTGATAGAGGTTCATAATGAGAAGGAATTAGAAGAAGCCTTAGAAACTGGGGGAAAAATAATTGGAATAAACAATAGAGATCTTAAAAGTTTCCAAGTTAGTCTAAAGCATACAGAGAAACTTATAAAGTATATTCCTAAAGATAAAATAGTAGTTTCGGAAAGCGGCATAGCTACTGTTGAGGATATAAAATATATAGAAAGCTTAGGAGTAAATGCAGTTTTAATTGGGGAAGCCTTTATGAGAAATATAGAAGATGAACTTAAAATTAATGAATTTATATTAGCTTGCAAGGCTAGGTGATAAGGATGGTAAAGATAAAAATTTGTGGATTGAAAAGGGCCCTTGATATTGAGTATGTAAATGAACTTAAGCCAGACTATATAGGTTTTGTCTTTGCTGATAGTAAAAGAAGGGTAAGTGAAGATATAGCCTTAGAGCTTACTAAGAATTTAAGAAAAGATATTAAAACTGTAGGGGTTTTTGTTAATGAAGATATAAACAGGGTAAAAGAAATTTCAGAAAAAGTTAAATTAGACATACTTCAATTTCATGGTGATGAGGATATGACATATATTAATTCTTTTACAGGTTACCAAGTTTGGAAGAGCTTTTCTATTAGAGGGGAAGGGGACCTCGAAAATTTAAGTAAATATACAAAGGTTAGCTTTCTCCTTGATTCTAAAATTGAAGGAATTCGGGGGGGAAGTGGAAGGACTTTTAATTGGAATATATTAAAGGATTTTAATTTACAAAACAAAATAATTTTGGCAGGAGGCCTAAGTATTGAAAATATTACTGAAGCCATTAAAGTTGTAAGGCCTTTTGCAGTTGATGTATCTAGTGGAGTTGAGAGTCAGGGTGTTAAAGATTATAAAAAAATTAAAGACTTTATAGGGAAAGTGAGGAGTTTTATATGAAAGGGAGATTTGGACAATTTGGTGGGCAATATGTACCTGAAACAGTTATGAATGCAGTAATGGAGCTTGAGGTAGAATTTGAAAAAGCTATTAAGGATGAAAGGTTTCTAGAAGAATATAAGTATTATTTAAAAGAGTATAGTGGCAGGGAAACCCCATTATATTATGCAAGAGGGCTATCTGAAAAATATGGAGGAGCTAAAATATATCTTAAAAGAGAAGATTTGAATCATACAGGAGCCCATAAAATAAATAATGTTTTAGGGCAAATACTTCTGGCTAAAAGGATGGGGAAGAAAAGAGTTATAGCAGAAACAGGGGCAGGTCAGCATGGGGTTGCTACCGCCACTGTTGCAGCATTGCTAAAAATGGAATGTGAAATATTTATGGGTGAAGAGGATATAAGAAGGCAGTCTCTTAATGTATTTAAAATGAAAATGCTAGGAGCCAAGGTTACAGCTATTAAAAGTGGGACAGGCACCTTAAAGGATGCAGTAAATGGAGCCTTTAGAGATTGGGTAACTAATATTGATAGCACCTTCTATGTAATAGGTTCTGTTATGGGGCCTCATCCATATCCAACTATGGTAAGAGATTTTCAACGAATAATAGGCGATGAAGCAAGGAGGCAGATAATTGAGAAAGAGGGAAGACTTCCAGATTATCTTATAGCTTGTGTAGGTGGTGGAAGTAATGCTATGGGTATTTTTTATCCCTTTATAGAAGATAAAGAAGTAAAGCTTATAGGAGTAGAGGCTGCAGGCCTTGGACTAGATACAGATCAGCACGCAGCCACAGTTACAAAAGGGAGCTTAGGGGTGATTCATGGTATGAAAACCTATGTGCTGCAGGATGAAGATGGACAAATAATGCCTGTTTACTCTATATCTGCAGGTCTCGATTATCCTGGTGTTGGACCAGAACATGCTTATTTAAAGGATACAAAGAGAGCTAATTATGTAGCTATAACAGATAAGGAGGCTATAGGTGCTTTTAAGGAACTTTGTTTAGTAGAGGGGATTATACCTGCAATAGAGAGTTCCCATGCCATTGCCTATGCTTTGAAGCTAGCACCTACATTAAGGAAGGAAGAGATAATAATAGTTAATCTTTCAGGAAGAGGAGATAAAGATATCAATATAGTTGCAGAAGAGATGGGGGTGGAACTTAAATGAACAGAATAGATTTAAAATTTAAGAAGTTAAAGGAAAAGAATGAGAAAGCCTTAATTACTTTTATAACTGCAGGAGATCCAGATATAGGCACAACTGTAGAGTTAGCTTTAGAAATAGAAAAGGCAGGTGCAGATATTATTGAGTTAGGAATTCCCTATTCTGATCCAGTAGCAGATGGTGAAGTTATTCAAGAGTCCTCTCAAAGGGCATTAAATAAGGGAATAAAGATAAAAGATATAATGCAGGCTGTGAAGGATATTAGAAAACAATCTTCTATCCCCCTAATATATTTAGTTTATTACAATTGTATATTTAAATATGGAATTGAAAAGTTTATTAGGGATTGCAGTAAATCTGGTATTGATGGACTTATAATTCCAGACTTGCCTCTAGAGGAGAGGGGAGAAATAATGGAATTTGCTTATGAAAATGATATTTATATTATTCAAATGGTAGCTCCTACATCGGAAGAAAGAATTAAAAATATTTTAAAAGAAGGCAAGGGTTTTGTATATTGTGTATCTATTAATGGAGTAACAGGAACTAGAGAGAATATATCTACAGATTTGAGTAATTATATAAATTTAATAAAAGAATATAGCCAGCTGCCTAAAGCTATTGGTTTTGGTGTATCAAATGTAGAAATGACAAAAGAGTTTTCAAAATATGCAGAAGGTGTAATTGTTGGAAGTGCCATCATAAAGCGTATGGCATCTACTGATAATAAAGAAGAGGGGATAAAAAGAGCAGTAAGCTTAGTTAAAGAATTAAAAGAAGCTTTAAGAAGCTAAGTAGAAGTTAGCAAAAATATACCCTATAGAATAGTTTGCTTTAAAGTATCCATTCTATAGGGTGTTTTTTAAATTTGTAAAATTTAGTTTGCTTTAAATATGTTTTGTTATAGTGATTAGTTTATTTAGTTAAAACAAGTCCCTTACTTCTAATACAAGTACATTCTCTTGCTTCAGTAGTATGCAGACATTGATATTTAACCTTTTTTGGAGCTTGGATTTCCTTTACTTTTTTCTTATCTATATTATTTGAATTCATTATTAGTTCTCCTTTTATAATTTATTTAGTTAATATTATATATTATAAGATAGTAATTATCAATTAAATAAAAATGGAATAAAATTATGAACAATTAAAATTAAAAAATATAGATTCATGTTGATAATTTTTTATCATATGTGGATAGAATTATTGAAAGAACTATTTATGTTTAAAGCAATATAATGAAGTAAGAATGGATTTAGTCAAGAAGGAGGAACCATCTGTGAAAAATATAAATAAGGAATCTTTTAAAAAAGAATATAGCAAAAGATTTTTAGAATTAACCGGAAAAAGAATAGAAGATGGTACAAATGAACAAAAATATTATGTTTTAGGAAGCTTAATAAGAGACTATGTTATGAATGATTGGCTAAATACTCAGAGCAGATATAAGAAAAATAATAAGAAAGAAATATATTATTTTTCAATGGAGTTTTTAATAGGAAGATTATTAAGTGATAATTTAATAAATTTAGGAATAAGAGAAGTTTGCCAGGAAGCTTTAGCAGATTTAAATATAAAGTTAACTGAATTGGAAGAGCTAGAGAATGATCAAGGGTTAGGTAATGGCGGCTTAGGTAGATTAGCTGCTTGTTTCTTAGATTCAATGTCATCCCTATCCATAGCAGGTCATGGTTGTGGAATAAGATATAAATATGGATTTTTCAATCAAAAAATAATAGAGGGAAAGCAGGTAGAAGTTCCTGATAATTGGTTGAAGCAAGATAATCCATGGGAAGTTAAAAAGAAGGATGAATCTGAGATTATAAAGTTTGGTGGTGAGGTAAGGTTAGAGAATGTTAATAATAAGCTTGTTGCTAAACATTATAATTATGAAGCTGTATTAGCAGTTCCTTACGATACACCAGTTGTTGGATATGATAATGGAGTAGTTAACACATTAAGATTATGGAGTGCAGAGACGGTTAATGATGAATTTAATTTTGAGGCCTTCAGCAAAGGAGACTTTTCAAGAGCATACGAATATAAAAATTCTGTTGAATCAATCACGTCAATATTATATCCTGATGATTCAAATTATGAAGGAAAAATTCTTAGATTAAAACAGGAATATTTCTTTGTATCGGCAGGACTTCAAAGTATAATTAAGAAATATAAAAATAAAAATGGAGAAATAAGAAAGCTAAATGAAAAAATTGCTATTCATATCAATGATACTCATCCAGTTCTAGTAATTCCTGAATTAATAAGAATACTAATAGATGAGGAAGGATTATCCTGGGAAGAAGCTTGGGATATAACTAATAAAACTGTGGCCTATACAAACCATACTATTTTATCAGAAGCTTTAGAAAAGTGGCCAGTAGATATGATAAAAAAACTTTTACCTAGAATCTTTTTAATAATAGAAGAAATTAATGAAAGATTTTGTAGGGAGTTATGGTCTAGGTATCCAGGAGATTGGGATAAGATAGCCCAGATGGCAATAATAGCAGATGGCTATGTTAAAATGGCTCATCTTGCTATAGTAGGTAGTCATAGTGTAAATGGAGTGGCGAAACTTCACACTGAAATATTAAAAAAGAGAGAAATGGTTGATTTCTATAATTATTATCCTGAAAAATTTAATAATAAAACTAATGGAATAAATCATAGAAGATGGCTATTAAAAATAAATCCTAATTTAAGAGACCTATTAATAGAAAATATAGGAGAAGGATTTATTAAAGATCCTCTGAGATTAATAGAATTTAAAGATAAGTTGGAAGATAAATTAGTTTTGGAGGAGCTGTGCATTATAAAATTAGATAATAAAATTAACTTAGCTGATTATATTTATAACACAAAAAATATTAAGGTAGATCCAAGGTCTATATTTGATACACAAATAAAAAGGATTCATGGATATAAGAGGCAAGTCCTAAATTGTCTAAGAATAATGGATTTATATAATAGAATACTAGAAAACCCTTGCATGAATATTAATAATAGGACTTTTATATTTGCTGGTAAAGCTGCACCAGGGTATCTATTAGCGAAAAATGTTATAGAACTAATTAATGTAGTTGCAGACAAAATTAATAATGACAAGAGGGTAAATGATAAAATAAAAGTTGTCTTTATGGAAAACTATAATGTTTCCTTAGCAGAAAAGATAATTCCAGCAACTGATTTAAGTGAGCAAATATCAATGGCTACAAAAGAAGCATCAGGAACATCTAATATGAAGTTTATGATGAATGGAGCTTTAACTATTGCAACATTAGATGGAGCTAATATTGAAATAAAAGAAAATGTAGGAGAAGATAATATAATCATATTTGGAACAAAGTCAGAAGAAGTATTAGAAATATATAATAATCATGGCTACTACTCCTATGATCTATATAATAATGATTATAGAATAAAGAGAGTTGTCGATAGTCTGGTAGACGGAACTTACTCTAACGATAGAGAAAGATTTAGAATAATTTATGATAATCTTCTAAGGTATAATGATGAGTTTTTTGTATTAAAAGATTTTAATAGCTATTTAAAGGCTCAAGATAAAGTAGATAAACTCTATAGTGATAGGTGTAATTGGCAGAAAAAGTGCGGCCTGAACATAGCTAGTTCAGGAGTCTTTTCATCTGATAGAACTATCCAGGAGTATTTTAATGAGATTTGGAGTTAAAATTTAATCCATTAAAATAATATTTAGGAAGTGAACTCTTATTTGGAGTTCACTTTCTATATGTTATAAAGAAATTATTGCATAATAACATGGGTATTTTCTTATTTTTGACAAAATAAAAGGACAACTATTCCTACTGTATCAACAGGAGAAATATATAGAAATAATTAAAATTATGAAGAAATATAAAAATATTTTAATTATTTGAGTAATATTAGCTATTATTAAAAGATATCAAAGTGATAAGATAGTCAATGTCGCTGCGGACAAGATATTTGAAAAACATAAGTTTAATTAAAAAAAATAAAAAAATGTTGACAAATTTCTTTAAGGAGCTTACAATAAAAAAGTCGCTTGAGGCGATAAAGAAAATCAAATGATATTTGGTCTTTGAAAATTGAACAGAATATAAGT
>JAAYOT010000320.1 GCA_012520205.1 Clostridiales bacterium | reverse complement strand
ATATAATGATTAATATCACAATATACTATTAAGGGGAGATTATATTTTTTTGCTACATTTTTAATAATGGAGATACCTGGACAGGCATCTCCATCTACTATTATTCTCATTATTTTAATTTAGCTTCTAATTCAGCCTTTAAATCTTCAAATCCTGGTTTTCCAAGTAAAGCAAACATGTTTTTCTTGTATGCTTCAACACCTGGTTGGTCAAATGGGTTAACTCCTAATAAGTATCCACTTATACCACAAGCTTTTTCAAAGAAGTAAACCATATATCCAAAGTAGTAAGCACTAAGTTCTGGAATATTTAATACCATGTTAGGAACTCCACCATCGTTGTGAGCTAATAATGTTCCTCTAAATGCTTGCTTATTAACAAAGTCAACAGTCTTTCCTGCTAAGAAGTTTAATCCATCTAAGTTGCCTTCTGCTTCTTCGATAGTTATTTCTCTCTTAGCCTTTTCTACGTTAAGAACTGTTTCAAACATATTTCTTTTACCTTCTTGGATGAATTGTCCCATTGAGTGAAGGTCAGTAGAGAAGTCAACAGCTGCTGGGAATATACCCTTTTGGTCTTTTCCTTCTGATTCTCCGTATAGTTGTTTCCACCACTCATTGAAGAAGTGTAGGTTTGGTTCATAGTTAACTAAAACTTCTATATCCTTACCCTTATTGTATAATATATTTCTCATTGCTGCATATTTGTAGCAGTCGTTGTTTTCAATATCTGAAGTAGCATATGCTTCTCTTGCATCTCTAGCTCCTTCCATCATTTCATCTATATCAATTCCAGCTGCTGCTATTGGTAATAAACCTACTGCAGTTAAAACTGAGTATCTTCCACCAACATCATCTGGAACTACAAAAGTTTCATATCCAACTTCATCAGCTAATGATTTTAAAGCTCCCTTTTCTTTATCAGTAGTTATGAAGATTCTTTCTTTTGATCCTTCTTTTCCATATTTCTTTTCTAAGTAGTCTTTAAATATTCTGAATGCTATTGCAGGTTCTGTTGTAGTACCTGATTTAGAAATAACATTTATACTAATGTCTAAACCTTCTATTGCATCTAAAAGGTCAGCCATATATGTTGAACTTATATTATTTCCAACAAAGAATATTTGTGGGTTATTTCTCTTTTCCTTGCTAAGTACATTGTAGAAATTGTTATTTAACATTTCTATAGCTGCTCTTGCACCTAGATATGATCCACCAATTCCTATAACTATTAAAGCATCTGAATTTCCTTTTATTTTTTCAGCTGCCTTCTTTATTCTAGAAAATTCGTCTTTATCATAGTTAACAGGTAGGTCTACCCATCCTAAGAAATCACTTCCTGCTCCTGTTCCATTATGAAGAGTTTCGTGAGCTCCCTTTACCATTGCTGCCATTTTTTCTAGTTCTGTAACTTTTGCATATGGTTCTACTTTAGATAAGTCTAATCTTAAACCTTTTTTCATCTTCATACCTCCGACAATTTTTGAATTTATATTATAATTTACTCTATATATTATAACATATTTAACTAATATTTAGAATCAAAATTATAGCAATACTTCCAATATATTATCCTCTAGTTTTTCCACCAGCTACATTATATGTAACACCATGAATGTAGCTT
>JAAYOT010000319.1 GCA_012520205.1 Clostridiales bacterium | reverse complement strand
TGTGTAAATGAGAAAAATAAAAAAATATATTGACAACCCATTTCTATAGTGATAAAATATAAATTTTATTTGACAGAAAATGAAAGTTGATGTATAATAAAATTAAGAAAGAAGGTGCTTATGTGGAAAATATGAAAACTATCGCAACTATCAAAAGAAACATAGAAGATCATGTAGGAGACAAAGTTACTTTAAAAGCTAATGGAGGAAGAAAGAAGATCCTAATAAACAATGGGGTAATTGAAAGTGCTCATCCAAGCATTTTTGTGGTGAGATTAGACAACGAAGATCAAAGGACAGTATCATATAGCTACTCAGATGTTTTAACTAAGACAGTACAATTAGATTTTTCTTTATAAAAAAGGGCTTCAAGGTGGAAGCTCTTTTTTATGTCTTAAAATAATTATAAACAAAAAAAGAAAGATGGTGGGTTTCCATCTTTCAACTATGGTATAAAAGGGTATTGAGAATTTATGAGAGGTTATATGGTCAATAACCATATTTATAATACGACATATTTTTGTTACTGTCAACATTTATTTTAAAAAAATATAAAAAATTAGAAAAATAATTGATAATTCGACAAATGAGCTTAATAATATATTTATTAGAAGAAGTTTGACGATTATATTTAAGAAACTTTCTCCCAATAAATGAATAAATATATACAGTTAGAATATATTTAATAGTAGGTAATATGTGGGAGGGATCATATGTCACAAATAGATACAATTAAAGAAATAGTTCATTATGAACAGCTACTTAGGGAAAACTCAACAAATCATGTACTAAAGGGAGAATATTTAATAAGAGATTCGCAATACCCTGATATGAAAGAAGTATTAGGGATAGATGCTAAGGCAAATATTACGAATAAAGAAATACTTGGAGATAAAGTAATGGTGGAAGGAAACTTAAATTATATTGTTTTCTATCTTCCAAAAGATGATGCAGTTTTAGAATATCCAACCAGCAAAATACAGTCAGTTATTTTTACAGATAAGTTTGCAAATTATTTAGATCTTAATAATGACGAAAATAATATATGGGTTGATGTTGAGTGTGAAATAGAACATATTGAAGCTAATTGGATGAATGAAAGAAAAGTTGGAATCGACGGGATAATTGCATTAAGGTGGCAAGTATATAAAAATGGAGAATTTGAATGTGTAAAGGATATTGAAGGAAAAGAAGATATTCAAACACTGAAAAAAGAGGAAGAATTAACAGGTATAAAAGGCGAAAAGGACGTAGATTTAATAGGCAAAACTATGTTGAAGGTAACAATGGACAAGCCGGAAATAGATGAAATATTAAAATGTGAGTTGAATATTCATAAAAAGGAAATAAAATTAGTAGAAGATAAGTTTTATGTAGGCTGCTATTGCAAAGTTAAAGCTTTATATAAAGCTAGAGAAAATAAAGAGTTGGTTACTTTAGAGGATGATATTTACCTTTCAAAGGAAGAAGAAATGCCAGGAATATCTCAAGATATGATACCATCTCTAGATTTAAAAGTAAGAGATTATAACCATAATGTAGAACTAGATGATTTAGGAGAAAGCAGGATAGCAAATATTGAATTTATATTAAGAGGAAAAGTTAAGGTTTATTCAAAGGAAAAAGTTGAAATGATAAAGGATGCATATTCACCAACCTCTAATATAGAAATAGAAAGAGAAGAAAAGAACTTTGGTGATGTTCTTTCAATAATGAATACAGATGTAATAGTAAAGGACAATATTAAGCTAAATAATGAAGAGCAAAGAGTAGAGGATATTGTATGCACTTCAGCTCGTCCATATATTTTAGAAAAGAACATTGAAGATGATAGGCTTAAAATTGAAGGATTAATTAAGATTTGCATAATTTATAAAGTTTTAGATGAAGAATTGAATTATGGAATAATAAATACAGAAGTACCATTTTCTACATATGTAGATATAAGAGATTCAAACAATAAATTAAAATCTGTTGTAAAGAGCTCTTTAGAAAATCTAGATACAGTTATAGAAGGAAACTCCATATCAGTTAGGGGAACTGTTGGATTAACAATTAAAATCTATTGCAATAAAATGATAGAAACAGTAGCAGATGTAGTAGGGGGAGAAAGCGAAGAAAAAGAAAAGAAAGCATCAATTACAATATATGTAGTTGGAGAAAATGATACCCTTTGGGAATTAGCAAAGGAATACAATACTACAGTTACAGAATTGATGAAACTTAATGACTTAGATGAAGATGCAGAAGTTAAGGCAGGAATGAAATTAATAATTCCTGGAAGAGCAATATTTTAAAAGTTTAGGTGGATTT
>JAAYOT010000318.1 GCA_012520205.1 Clostridiales bacterium | reverse complement strand
GAATATAAATATAAACATTAGAAAACTTCTTTTATTTTTATAGATATATGATATAATAACTAATGCATATTTTTGCGGGTGGGTGAGGGATATAGAAAAAGAGGTTTTATGAAAGGATGGAAAAATTATTTAATTTTAAAAAATATAAGACCAATTTTAAAAGAGAATTAATAGCTGGTCTTACTTCTTTTTTCTCTGCAATATATATTATTGTAGTAAATGCAAGTATTTTAAGTGATGGAGGGGTAAATCAAGAACCACTCATTATTGCAACTATTTTAGCATCTTTTATTGGTTGTTTACTTGTTGCTTTTATAAGTAATGCACCACTAATTGTCATGCCTGGTATGGGAATAAATGCTTTATTCACTTATACAATAGTTCATAGTTTGGGTCTTAATTTTAACCAAGCCTTAGCAAGTGTTTTTACTGCTGGAGTACTATTTTTTATAGTAGCAGCTACTAGATTGTCAAAAATCTTAGATAAGGCAATTCCAAAATCTTTAAAGGAATCTATTTCTGTAGGTATAGGATTTTTTATAACTTTTCTAGGATTACAAAAAAGCGGTCTTATAATTGCTGATCCTGCTACTTTTGTAAAAATACAATCCTTTGATAATCCAAGAGTTGTATTTTTCCTAGTAATTTTTGCTATCACTTTATTTTTATTTGTAAAAAATATTCCAGGAGCTTTCTTAATTAGTATAATTGTTGGTACTGCTTCTTCAATTATGTTAGGGCTTACAAAGCTGAATTCAAGCGGCTTTGCACTTCCTGACTTCAGTGAGTATTCTTCAATTTTATTTAGCTTAGATTTTAGTAAATTTTTTACTTCGCAGTTTTGGATAGCTACCTTCTCATTAACTTTAATATTAGTTTTTGAAAATATAGGAATACTTCATGGCCAAGTAACAGGATTATTAAATGCACCAGAAAAACAAAATAAAAGTTTAATTGCAGTTGCCTTATCTTCAATTACCTGCGGACTATTTGGAACTAGCCCTTCAGTATCAACTGTAGAAGGAACGGCTGGCATTTCAGCTGGAGGTAAAACAGGCCTTACTGCTATAGTTACTGGCTTACTAATACTAATATCAATATTATTTATACCATTTTTAACCTTAATACCTGACGAAGCTATAGCTCCTATATTAATAATTTTAGGTAGTTTAATGGTTAAAAGCATTAAGGATATTGATTTTGAAGATACTTCAGAAGGAATTCCTGCATTCTTAACGGTTGCTTTAATTCCACTAACCTTTAGTATAATTGATGGTATAGCCTTTGGCTTTATATCTTATACTTTAATAAAGTTAATAGTTAAAAAGAAGGAAGAGATTTCCCTTCCTATGTATTTAATATCAATAATTTTTATCATATACTTCGTGCTTACAACATTGTAAGCGCTAACGCAAAATGCAAAGTCCACAATTTCGATAATTATTCAGGCGAGCTGAATTATAAAAATATAAATTGGCTAAGATAAATAGGATATGCGAAATAAGCATATCCTATTTATCTTCGCCTTTATATTTAATTTTGTTTAAGAAGTCTTCTAGCATTTTTGCTGTCATTCCCCATATAACTTTATCTTTATAGGTATAAAAAAGAGTTTCTACTTCTCCTTTATAGAACTTGTAATTAGCTCCCCCATGTATTAAATGGTAAGGAAAGCCCTCTCTATTAACTTCAACTGTGTTTTTTATTTTTAAAGGTTCAATTTTTAATAATTCTTCTATAGGAATAATTAATAGTTCATCAACTTCATCAGGATTTAATTTAAACTTATCGGGATTTTTTACATAAGCTAAATAGGGATGAATTATTTGATTGTAATTTGTTACCAGAATATCTAAAGGACATATTATTTCAAAATCCCCTTTATCTAAGCCTATCTCTTCCTTAATCTCCCTAATAACAGCTTCTTCTGGTTCTTCACCCTTATCTATTCTTCCCCCTGTAAAGGCAATATCCCCAGGCTGAGTCTTCATAGATTTAGCCCTAACTTCAAAAACTATATTTAATTTTTTATCTATTTCAACCAATAATATAGCAACTGAAGATCTTTTCATCTTTTCCCAACCGCTGATATATGGTTCCTTATTTTTAAATTTATTTATTATATTATTTATCATAGGACCTCCTAGGTGCTAAAGCATAATTCAAAATGCAAAGTGCATTCTCAGTTCTACATTATACATTAAAAGGACTGTCTTTGACAGTCCTACAGTTCTTTGTTTTCAATTATTTTACTAATAATTTCTGCTCTTTCATCACCTAAATAAGGATATATTTTAGATGCGACTTTTCCATCTTTATAAGCACTTTCTCCATTAGCTTCAACTATCTTCATTACTCTTTTTCTTAAAGTTTCTTCATCTAATAAGTATTCTAAGTAATTATCAACTAGATCCTTTAGGCAAGTACCTAATTCTTTTGGGTTTTTGTATTTTGTTCTCATTTGCATCTCCTTATAAAAATAGTTTATGAAAATTAATATACCTTAAATATTAAAAACTGTAAATACCTTTATTTTTATAGTTATCTTTTACTCACTTTTGGGTTAGGTAAAAAGATAAAGAATATTAATAATGAAAGCATAATAAATACGAAACCACCAAGATACATGCTAAAATAACCAAAGCTTCTTTGAAGCCATGCATAAATAGAAGGATATATGAAATTTGCTCCTCCTGTACTTAATACAGATAAAACTGAAAATGATATGGCTACTAAATCACTCTCAACAATGTCTCTTAGGTATTTAAATAAAAATGTTAGGTATATTCCATATAATACTCCATGTAGTTGGTCACCTAAAACTACAAGAGCAACATTAGCTGTTGAAAATAGTAAAACCTTAATTGAAGCTATAGATAATGCAACTATTAGACATTTTTTACTGTTTAATTTGCTGGCATACTTTGAAACAATCATAAAGGAGAAAAATTCTACAAATACTCTACCACTAACGGACATACTATAAATGCTATTTGCTTTATTAGTATCCTTTACTAAATCTACTAAGTAGGTAGAATAAGCAAAATCTAGTCCCATATAACTTCCCATACCTAAGGCAACTGCTAAAAACAAAAATAATACATTCTTATTTTTAAATAAATCTTTTATTTCTACTCTTTGGAAATCCTTGTTTAATTCTTTGGTTTCCTTTTTATTTGCAAATTTTAATAATATTATCATCATTAAAATTATTAATAGAGCTAAAGCAGATAAATGCAGTATTCTATAGGAAAAAGTACTTATTATAATTCCTCCTGCAAAGACAATACAAGCATAACCTATAGAACCCCATTTTCTTATGTCTGAAAACTCAAATCCACTTGAAGATGCAAGCTCTTCTATGTATATTTCAAAAATACCTGCCACAGAGTTTAGAATAAATCCATATACTGCTGCATAATATATAGCAGTATTTACATTAATAAACATTAATCCTATAATTGCAAATAATACACTTATTAAATAAGCTAATATAAATCTTTTTTTATTTTTTACTTTTGAATAAAAATTTGTTAATATAGGCTGTCCTATGATGTTGAATAATGCTCCTGCTGTTACTACCTTTCCAACATCAGCTAAATTTAAACCTACTTCTTGATTAAGGTAAGGAAAATAAAAGGTTGTTATTATACTAAAAAAACCAAATATTATAAATGTACTAATATTGTAATACTTTTTCATTGTATTACCTCCAATTTCATAAATTTAAACATAGAAAATGCTATCTTTTTATTAGTAAGATAGCATTTTCTTTTTATTAATTAATTATTTTGTACTCCATAAACCATGAAGATTACATAATTCTCTAATCTTTTCAATTTCTCCATCTACTTTAAATACAGCTTCTGGTTTCTTGCTTGGATCTAATTCTTGTCTAAATACTTTGCCATCTTTTGTTATTACTTCTATCCATTCGATATAATGTTCTGGAACCATTGGGTGTTCAGCAGAACCAACTTTAATAATAATTTCTCCATCTTTTACTTCATATACAGGTACATGTTTTTCTACTGCAGCATCAACAGTATTTTCTTGATATAGCTTCATTGGTTTTCCACAACAAACTAATGTACCACCAGTTTCTCTTAAGGCTTCAACAACAGAACCACATACCTCACACTTATAAATTCCCAATTTCTTAGTCATAACAACACTCCCTTTACTTCATAATAAAAATATACCTCTTATACTTATTTTACAGGTTAATTGCCTCTTCTGCAAGGGAAGAAACATAAATATATTCTCTAGCCTCAAAATAGTTGAATTCTATTTTAATATTTAATCTATTAATGTAGTCTTTTAGGTTTTTAGCTAATATTTCAGAATTTTTACTTATATCACTTTTTTGACCATTAAAGTAATTAACTAAGGCTAAATTTGATAAATAAATTTTTATATATTCTGCATCATTAAACTTTAAAATTTCTTCTATTCCATAAAAAACGGCGTAAATTTGAGCCTCGCAACATGTTCCTGCACCTAATGTTTTTGAAAAGGTACTTTCTTTACCTTCATCGTTAATTATTACTCCTCCAATACCTATATTCCCCGTCAGTTTTCTTGTGTTTTTACATTTTCCATTAACATAAAGTCTATATTTCATATATCCTCCATTATAAACTTCTTCTTTCTTAAAAATATTCATAAGAAAATATAATTATTCTAAAAGGATATATTAAAATATAAATATGAGGCATTATATATATAATTTCTTTAGGAATGAAAATATATGCATATATTATAAAATGATTTATTGAAAATTTGGAGGTTATAATGAAACAAATATTACAAAAAGGAGATAAGATAGGTTTAGTTTCTTGCTCAAATGGATATGATTTAAATAAAAAAAATGATATATCTAATTTAGTAAACCTACTTTCAAGAATGAATTTAAAGGTTGCCCTTTCTAATTCTTTATACAAGGATATAAATAATAATACCCATGAACCAATAAATAGAGCACAAGATCTTATGAAAATGTATTTAGACAAAGATATTAAAGCTATTTTTGATATCTCTGGTGGAGACTTAGCAAATGAATTATTAGAAATTCTTGATTTTGATTTAATTACAAATAATAGCAAACCCTTTTTTGGCTATAGCGATTTAACTGTAATTTTAAATTCTATATACAAAAAAACTAATACCCCATCCTATAACTATCAAATAAGAAATTTAGTAAGGGATAATACTAATACACAAGTTATGAACTTTAGTAATACCTTACTGGAAGGTAAGAATGATTTGTACAACTTTAAATATTACTGGGTTAATGGTAATCAAATGGAGGGCATAGTAGTTGGAGGTAACATTAGATGCTTACTGAAACTAGCTGGGACTGAATATATGCCTAATTTTAATGAGAAATTACTTTTTCTCGAGGCCTTTAGTGGTGATATAAATAAAATAGCTACTTATATTGCTCAACTTAATCAACTAGGTGCTTTTAATAAAATTAAAGGCTTGATTCTAGGGGAATTTACCGAATATGAGAAAAATAAAAATAATATTAAGATTGAAGATCTAATAAAAGATAAAATAAAGTCAAATATTCCAATTATAAAAACTGAGGAATTAGGACACAGTTCTAATTCAAAGGCCATTCCCATTGGAAAACTTATGAAGTTTGATTAATAAAGTCCCTTGAAAAGGAAAATCTAAAAGTATATAATTTTATCTAGTTACAAATTAATAATTATGAGGTGAGATAATGTTAAAGGAAGAATTAAAAAAGAGCGAAATTGAAGCTATGAAAGCTCGTGACAAACAAAAGGTAAGTGTTTTAAGATTAGTTAATGCCGATATTAAAGCCTATGAAGTTAATGAAAGAAAAGATGCTACAGATGATATTATTATTAAAATAATTGAAAAGCAAATAAAACAAATAAAAGAAACTCTAGAATATTCTAAACAATTAAATGATGAAGAAAAAATAGCAGAAGGAAATTTTGCTATTAACTTATTATCTCCTTATTTACCAGAGCAACTTAAGGATGAAGAAGTTGAGGCAATGATAAGAGAAATTATTACTACTAATAATTATAGTAAAGCGGATATGGGTAAAATTATGAAAGAAATTATGCCTAAGGTTGCTGGCAGATATGATAGATCAAAGATAAATCCAATGGTTAAAAACATTCTTGGATAGTTAAATAATAATGTAGAATGAAGGAAACCATTCTTCATTCTACATTAATTAGTCTTTATCACTTTTTAAGAAAACTTACAGGCTAAATCTTTGTAATTATGACCTATTCCTTGTTATCTATATTTATAGCTTTTCCCCTATATCTCTTCTATAAGATACTCCTTGATATTTTATCTTATCTATATTTTTATATACATTTTCTTTTGCTTTATCTAGTGTTTGACCAAGGCTGGTTACAGAAAGGACTCTTCCTCCATTTGTAAGTAGTTTTTCCTTTTCATATTTTGTTCCATTATGGAATAGTATTATTGAATCCTCTAGTTTATCAATAGTTATTTCATAGCCCTTTTTATATGATGAAGGATATCCTAAGGATGTTAAAACTACTGTTACACAGGATTTTTCATCCCAGACTAAATCTGATTCTCTTAGGCTACCATCAATAACCTTTAAGAATAAATCTACTATATCGCTTTTTAATTTTGGAATTATGACTTCAGTTTCCGGATCACCAAACCTTACATTAAACTCCAAAACTTTAGGCACTCCTTCTACTATCATTAACCCTATAAACAATAGACCTTTAAAGTTTAATCCTTCTTTATTGAAACCATCAATTATTTTATCTAAGATATCTTTTCTAATACTAGCATTTAGCTCTTCTGTAAATAAGGGACTGGGTGAAAAGCATCCTACTCCACCTGTATTAGGTCCTAAATCTTTTTCATAAATCTTTTTATAATCCTTAGCACTCTCTAAGGGAATTATCCTTTCATTAGTTACAAAACACAGTAAGGAAGCTTCAATTCCATCTAAGAATTCCTCGATAACTATTTTATTTCCCTCTTTACCAAAACATTTGCCAACTAATATGTCCTTTATAGTTTCCTCTGCTTCAACTTTAGAATAACATATAACTACCCCTTTTCCTTCACATAATCCATCTGCTTTTATAACTAGAGGAAATTTGTAATTATCCAAATCTGCCAATGCTTTTTTATAATCTGTATAGGCCTTATACCTTGCAGTAGGAATATTATACTTTTCCATAAACTTCTTTGAAAAATCTTTACTTCCTTCTAACAAAGCACATTTCTTATTTGGTCCAAATATCTTTAAATTATATTTTTCAAACTCATCAACTATACCTAAAACTAACGGTTCCTCTGGTCCTACCACAGTCAAATCTATTTCTTTTTCAAGAGCAAATTTAAGAAGCTTGTCTATTTCATTAGGCTTTATATCAATATTTTCAGCAATATCCTTAGTGCCACCATTTCCTGGAGCACAATATATTTTACTAACCCTATTAGACTTAGCAATCTTCCATGATAAAGCATGCTCTCTTCCACCACTGCCAACAACTAAAATTTTCATCCTATACCTCCCCAATTTATCCTCTTTTAGTGTTTAAAGTGTCTTATTCCCGTAAATACCATTGCTATCCCATATGCGTCAGCTTCTTTTATAGATTCTTCATCCCTAATAGAGCCCCCCGGTTGAATTATTGCTGTAACTCCAGCTTCAGCTAAAGCCTTAACACAGTCTGAAAATGGGAAGAAGCCATCAGATGCCGCTACACTATCCTTAACTTTATGGCCGCTTCTTTCTATTGCCTTTTCTGCTGCCCAAATTCTATTTACTTCTCCAAGACCTATTCCTGTAGTCGCCTTATTTTTTGCTATTATTATCCCATTGGATTTTATGTTCTTAGCAGCCTTCCAAGCAAATAATAAGTCTTCCATTTCTTCCTTAGTAGGCTGTCTTTTAGTAACTACCTTCCATTCATCCTTTAAAAGTATTTCATTTCTATCTTGTACTAATAAGCCCCCTAGTACTTTCTTATAATCTAGTTCATGATAATCATTTTTATTTATATCATCTATTTGAATCAATCTTATATTTTTCTTTTTAGTCAATATTTCTAAAGCTTTTTCTGTAAATGAAGGCGCCATTACAACTTCAAGGAATATTGAATTTATCATCTCTGCTACTTCTACATCTACTTCTCTGTTTGCAGCAATAATTCCACCAAATATAGATACTTTATCGCATTCATATGCCTTTTTATATGCCTCAGCTAAAGTTTGTCCACTGCCAATACCACATGGATTTGTATGTTTTACTGCTACTACTGTAGGTTCCTCAAATTCTTTTAATATATCCAATGCTCCATTTGAGTCATTAAAATTATTAAAAGAAAGCTGTTTTCCATGTAATTGTCTGCCAGAAGTAATAGAGCCTGGAGTTTCAAATACTTCTTTATACAAGGTAGCTTCCTGATGAGGGTTTTCTCCATATCTTAAGTCTTGGGCACGATTTAAAGGTATTGTTAATTTTTCAGGGAACTTAACCTTTGTTAGCTTGTTAAAGTAGTTTGCAATTAATGCATCATAATAAGCTGTATAATTAAATACTTTACATGCTAAATACTCTCTTGTTTCTAAGGTTACATCACCCTTTGTATTTAACTCATCTAGTACCCTTTCATAATCCTCCGGGTCAACAATTACTGATACAAATTTATAGTTTTTAGCAGCTGCTCTAATCATGGACGGACCACCAATGTCAATATTTTCAATAATCTCCTCTTCAGTGGAATTTTTATCTTTTACTGTTTCTTCAAAAGGATATAAATTATTAACTACCATATCAATTGAATTTATATTTAATTCTTTAAGGGTTTTTACATGGTCTTCTTCATCCCTTTTATATAATAATCCACCATGTATATATGGATTTAAAGTTTTTACCCTTCCATCTAATATTTCTGGAAAATTTGTAATCTCTTCTATTTCAATTACATCAATTCCTTCAGCTTTTAAGG
>JAAYOT010000317.1 GCA_012520205.1 Clostridiales bacterium | reverse complement strand
GTTGCAGTTCATGATGCAATTAAAGCTGGAACAAAAGATAGGGATCATTATATTGATAACTATATTCAAACAATTAGAAATTTAGCAGCCTGTGATATTCACTTAGTATGCTATAGTTTTAAACCAATCTTTGGATGGGCTAAAGCACATTTAAAATATGAAAATCCAGATGGTAGTTATTCATTGGTATTTGATCAGTCTGTAGTAGAAAATATGGATGCCAGCGAGATGTTCCAACTTATTAATAGTCAATCTAATGGGTTTAAATTACCTGGATGGGAAGAGGAACGTCTGAAAAAGTTTAATGATTTAATGGAAATGTATAAAGATATTACAGAGGATGATTTATTTGACAACCTTGCATATTTTCTAAAAAAGGTTATTCCAGTTTGTGAAGAGGTTGATGTGAAACTGGGAATTCATCCGGATGATCCGCCTTGGGAAATCTTTAATCTTCCGAGAGTAACAAAAAACTTAGAAGATTATAAAAGAATAATTAATATTATTGATTCTCCTTATAATGGTGTAACCCTTTGTACAGGGTCTCTAGGAGCAAATCCAGAAACAGATTTAGTCAAAGTTATATTTAATGGTGTCATTCGTCCAGATCATGGCCGTTCAATTTGGGATGAAGTAGCAATGCCAGGCTATGGCTTATATGATCGTGCTTTAGGTTTTACTTATTTAAGGGGATTACATGAAGCTATTAAAAAATCTCAAAAATAAAATTGATTGGAGCAAGAATAATGAGTGTAAATGGAGATGTATATAAAAAATTAGGGGAAGCAAAGTTATTACCCCTTTATACTGCCACTGATTTAAAGTATTTAGATGATTTGGAAGAAATACTTTTACAAAATGATGTTCCCTTTATAGAAGTAACATTTAGAAGTGATTTGGCTTTAGAAGCTATTAAAAAGCTTTCAGAATCTGGGAAGCTGATTGTTGGAGCAGGAACTGTACGTACGTTAGGACAAGCTAAAAGGGCAGTTGAAAATGGGGCAAGTTTTATAGTTTCTCCAGCAGTGATTCCAGAAGTAATTGAATATTGCATTGAAAACAAAGTTCCAGTATTCCCTGGAACAGCAACTCCAACTGATATTCAAAAAGTTGTTAGTTATGGACTTCATGTTGTAAAGTATTTCCCAGCAGATATTTATGGTGGTTTAAAGGCAATTAAGGCATTAAGTGGACCATTTTATGATGTGAAATTCCTGCCGACAGGAGGAATTAATGGTGATAACTTTATGGACTATATTAGAAATGACAATATTTTAGCCGTTGGAGGATCCTTTATTATTTCTGAAAAAATGATTAAAGAAGAAGGTAAAGAGAAAACAAGCAACTTACTAAGATCATTAGTTGATCAAATTAAAGCCTAGTGCAATATTGCACGGCTTTTTTTTGTAGAGAGGGTGGTATATTATGAAGAAAGCAGAATTAGTTATATTTGATATGGATGGATTAATGTTTGATACTGGACAACTATCATATCGTGCATATTTAGAAAGTGCTAAACATTTCGATTTTACAGTAAATCATTATGTATATTATTATTTGACTGGACGTACAGATTCTGATATTCGTGAGAAGATGAGGGAGTTATATGGAGAAGATGCTCCTATATCTGAATGGAGAGATAAGATTAATTTAATTCGAAAAAGGATTTTAAGTGAGGAAAAACGTGTATTTAAGAAAAAAGGTTTATTAGAACTATTGGAATTTCTAAAGAATAATAATTATAAAATAGCCTTGGCTTCTTCCTCAAGCCGAGAGAAAATAGAATACTATTTTAAAATTGAAGATATGCCAGATATATTTGATATCATTGTAGCAGGAGATGAGGTTAATGCTGGAAAGCCAAACCCTGAAATATTTTTAAAGGCCTGTGAAAAAGCAAATGTTATGCCTGAACATGCTCTAGTATTAGAAGATTCC
>JAAYOT010000316.1 GCA_012520205.1 Clostridiales bacterium | reverse complement strand
CTTTAACAGCATTAATTAGTGCTGATGTAATGCAATATGGCGTATTGGCAGGATTACATGGAATTAAGCAGTCATAGCATTTGCTTATTTTCATTCTTCCTTCCTCCAGCTTATCTAAAAATTTGTTCTTTATAGCTCTTCCCGGCATTCCAACAGGGCTTATAGTGATTTTAATATCTTCCTTTTTACAATTTACATAAGCTTCCTTAAATTTAGGGTGAGCATCGCATTCTTCTGTTGCAACAAATCTTGTAGCAACTTGTACTCCATTAGCTCCAAGGCTTAAGTATTTCATTACATCTTCATGACTAAATACACCTCCTGCAACTATTACAGGTATTTTAGTATTAAATTCTTTTTCAAATAGCTTAACTTCTTCTATAATATCTAAAATATTTTCATCGAAATTTTTTATTTCCTTTTCAAGATTATTAACCTTAAACCCAAGGTGTCCTCCTGCTTCAGGGCCTTCTACAATTACTGCATCAGCAGTTCTATTTGAATGTTTCTTCCAGTAGTTTAAAATCACCTTTGCAGCCTTTCTAGAGGAAACAATTGGAGCTATTTTTATTGAGCTTCCTTTTGTAATTTCAGGCAATTTTAATGGAAGACCTGCTCCAGATATTATTAAGTCTGCACCAGCTGCAATAGCTGCTTTAACATGTTCAGCATAGTTATTGATTGCAACCATAATATTTACACCAATTATTCCATTTAAGCTGATTTCCTTGGCCTTTTTTATATGTTTATGTAAACCACGAAGGTTTGCTTCAAGGGTATTTTTTTCAAAATCATCTTCCATATATCCAGGATGAGCTGCAGAAATCACACCAATGCCACCATGCTTAGCCACGTTTCCTGCAAGATTAGATAGGGATACACCAACTCCCATGCCACCTTGAATTATTGGAATTTTAGCTATTAAATCCCCAATTATTAATGGTTTTATATTCATAATTAAACTCCTTTATACAGTAAAATTTAGTTTGATAATCAAAGTATTCAGTTGTAAAAAAGTACTTTGATTATCAAAATATTATCAATAGTATAATCTAGTTTTAAAAAAAACACAATAACAAAAAAAGGATAGGGAATGTTGACAAAATAAAAAAATAATATTATTATGGTGTTACTTTATTATGCCTTTACTTTGACAATCAAAGTATTTATTCAATTTAATTATATTATTATAGACTTATAGGAATTCAAGTTTACAAGAGGGGAAGCTCAATATATTTTAACCTACATATTGTTGTTTAATTGGACTTATATTTTCATTATATATATTGGGAGTATCCAGAAATAAAAAAGGATATAAAAATGTTTTTTGGCTAACATAGTAGGTGTGATAGTAATTTATTTTAATGAAGTTTCATATTTTTAGTGTATGAATAAATTTTATTTAAAAACTAATATGTCTATGGGTCTAGCTATTAATCCAAAATAGCTTAAGGTGTTTTCATATTAAATACATACTAAGTTTTAAAATAAAGCTTTGATAACATAAATATTTGATTTTAAAAGTAATAATGTTTTAATATAAAACACGATAAGTAAGTAAAAAGTTTGAAAAGAGGAGTTAGATGAAGGGAGTAAAAATAGTTGGTTTTGGCCATTATTGTCCTGAAAATATTGTTACCAATAAAGATTTAGAAAATTTGGTAGATACTACTGACGAATGGATAATAAAAAGAACCGGAATAAAGGAAAGAAGAATTTCTAATGGAGAAGGAACTGTTGAACTAGCATATAAAGCTGCCTTAGCAGCATTAAAAAACAGCAACTTAAGCAGTGAAGATATAGACTTAATAATAGTATCAACAATTTCACCAGATAGAATGATGCCATCTACAGCTTGCAGTGTTCAGGGACTTTTAGGGTGTAATAATGCAGCAGCTTTTGATTTATCAGCAGCTTGCTCTGGATTTGTATATTCCCTAATTACAGCATCTAGTTTGCTGAGAGCAACTGATAAAAAAAGAGCTTTAGTAATTGGAGCAGAAACTTTATCTAAAATGATAGATTGGAGTGATAGAAGCACCTGTGTATTATTTGGAGATGGAGCAGGAGCTGCAATAATTGAAGCTTCTGATGATGAAGATGGTATTATAAGCACATGTTTTGCAGCTGATGGTAAACAGGGAGAAACAAGTTTGGTATCTGGAGAATTAGAACTAAATACACCTTTTGCAAAAGAGGCCATGTCAGAAAATAGGAATATGACTATGAACGGCCGTGAAGTATTTAGATTTGCAGTAACTGTACTACCAAGTATAGTTAATGAATTGCTAGAAAAAGCTAATGAAAGCATTGAAAACATAAAATATATTGTTCCGCATCAGGCAAATTCTAGAATAATAAGTGAGGCTTCAAGAAGGCTAAAAATAGAAGAAAATAAATTTTATGTCAATGTAGATAAATATGGCAATACTTCAGGAGCAAGTGTTCCCATAGCTTTAAGTGAACTTTTTGAAAAAGGTCTTATAAAAAGAGGAGATAAAATAATTTTAGCAGCCTTTGGTGGAGGATTAACCTGGGCCGGGGCATTAATTAAATTTTAGGAGGATTTTAAAATGGTATTAGATAAAATTAAGGAAATTGTAGTTGATCAATTAGGAGTTAATGAGGAAGATATAACTTTAGAAACAAGTTTTGAAGATTTAGGAGCAGACTCATTAGATTTATTCCAAGTTGTAATGGAATTTGAAGATGCATTTGATATTAGTGTAGAAAATCCAGAAAACATTAAGACAGTAGGAGATGCAGTTAAATATATAGAAAGTGCAAAAGCGGAATAAGGTGGGGGAATTCTTATGAGTAACAGAATTTGCAATTTGTTAAATATTAAACATCCAATACTTCAAGGGGGAATGGCATGGGTTGCTGATAGCTCCCTTGCTGCTGCTGTTTCAAATGCAGGCGGTCTTGGAATTATAGCGGGAGCAAGTGCCCCGGCAGAAATTATAAGAGAAGAAATAAGAAGGGCAAAAGCATTAACGGATAAGCCTTTTGGAGTAAACATAATGCTACTTTCAGATAATGCAGAAGCTTTATCTGATATTGTTATTGAAGAAGGAGTTAAGGTTGTAACAACAGGTGCTGGAAATCCAGGAAAGTATATTCCAAAGTGGAAAGAAGCAGGAATAAAGGTTATACCAGTTGTTGCATCAGTTGCCTTAGCAAAAAGAATGGAACGTGCTGGAGCAGATGCGATAGTTGCTGAAGGCTGCGAAGCTGGAGGTCATATAGGGAAATTAACAACAATGGTTTTAGTTCCTCAAGTTGTTGATGCAGTTAATATTCCTGTAATAGCAGCAGGTGGAATTGCTGATGGAAGAGGAGTAGCTGCTGCTTTTGCTTTAGGAGCTAGTGGTGTTCAGGTAGGAACGAAATTTTTAGTTGCCCATGAATGTACAATTCATGATAACTATAAAGAAGCAGTAATAAAAGCTAAAGATATAGACACTATTGTAACAGGAAGAAGTACAGGTCATCCAGTTCAAGTAATAAAAAATCAACTTGCAAGAGAATATTTAAAGCTTGAAAGTAATAATGCTAAAATGGAAGAATTAGAAGAACTAGCAAGAGGAGCTCTTAGAAAAGCAGTAAAAGACGGTGATGTTGAAAAGGGCTCATTAATGTCAGGTCAAATTGCAGGTATGATTAAGGAAAGACAAAGCTGCAAGGAAATTATTGAAGAAATGTTTGAAGAATATGAAAATTTAAGAAAGAACCTTTAATTAGGAGGAAATATGAAAACAGCGTTTATTTTTGCAGGTCAAGGATCCCAATATATAGGAATGGGAAAAGAATTATACGATAATATTCCAAAAGCTAAAGAAACATTTGATAAGGCAAATGATATTTTGGGATTTGACATAAAAGAATTAATATTTAAGGGTGAAAAAGAACAATTAGATATTACAGAAAATACACAACCAGCTGTATTGATTACTTCAATAGCAGCTAAAGAAGCTCTTGAAGAAAAAGGAATTAAGGCTGATGTTGTTGCAGGTTTAAGTCTTGGGGAATATTCAGCATTAGTGGCTTCAAATGCTTTATCCTTTGAAGAAGCAGTAGCTTTAGTTAAAAAAAGAGGAAGATATATGCAGGAGGCAGTTCCAATTGGGGTTGGCTCAATGGTTGCTGTAATAGGCTTGTCTTTAGAAAAAATAAAGCTGGCTTTAGAAAAGGCAAGAGAAAAAGGTGTAGTAGAAATTTCAAATTATAATACAAATAATCAAATTGTAATTGGTGGAGAAAAAGAAGCAGTAGAATTAGCAAGAGAATTATGTTTAGAGGCAGGTGCCAGAAGAGCTATTGAATTAAAAGTATCTGGTCCTTTCCATACATCATTATTAGAGGAAGCTTCCCTTAAACTTAAGGAAGAATTAGAAAATGTTGAATTTAATAAACCTAATATTCAAATTATTTCTAATGTAACAGCTGACTTTATAGATGATGTTGAGGAAATAAAACCTCTGCTGTTCAAGCAAGTAAAATCATCTGTTAGATGGAGTGAAAGTGTTGAAAAAATGCTTGAAATGGGTGTTGACACCTTTATAGAGCTTGGACCAGGAAGAGTGTTAAGTAGTTTTATAAAAGAAATTAGTAGAGAAAAGGGAATTAAAGTAAAAGTTTATAATGTTGAAGATATGAAATCTTTAAACAAAACTTTAGAAGGGATAGGTTTATAATGGTTGAAAATAAAAATGCCATAATTACTGGTGGAACTAGAGGAATAGGAAGAGAAATAGCAAGAACATTAGCAGAAAATGGTGCAAATATTGCAATAAACTATAGAAATTACAATGAGGAAGTTGAAAAGTTAGTTGAAGAATTAAAAAGCTATGGAGTTAAAGTCTTTGCAGCTAAATGTGATGTAAGTAATTCAGAAGAAGTTAATAACTTTGTAAAGGAAGTTAAAGAAAACTTTGGAACTATAGATATATTAGTAAATAATGCAGGAATAACTAAGGATGGACTGCTTATTCGTATGAGTGAAAAAGACTTTGAAGATGTTATTGATGTAAACTTAAAGGGAACATTTAATACAACTAAGGCAGTTTCATCAGTAATGATTAAACAAAGATATGGAAAAATAATAAACCTTGCATCTGTAGTAGGGATAGCTGGAAATGCAGGGCAATGCAACTATGCTGCTTCAAAAGCAGGAATAATTGGCTTTTCAAAATCAGCAGCTAGGGAATTAGCTTCCAGAAATATTAATGTTAACTGCATAGCACCTGGTTATATTAATACTGATATGACAAAGGTTTTATCAGATAAAATAAAAGACGAGGTAGTAAAGAACATTCCTATGAGAAAAATAGGAGAGGCAAGAGAAGTAGCTAATTTAGCTTTATTCTTAGCATCTAATTTATCTGACTATATAACAGGTCAAGTTATAAATGTAGATGGCGGAATGGTTATGCTTTAATAAGGAGAGAAGTTTATGAAAAGAAGAGTAGTTATAACAGGATTAGGGGCTGTAACTCCAATTGGTAATACAATTGAAAGCTTTTGGAATGCAGCTAAAGAAGGTAAAAATGGTATAGATAAAATTAGTTTTTTTGATACAGAGAATTTTAAAGTAAAGGTGGCAGCTGAAGTTAAAGACTTTGCTCCAGAGGACTTTTTAGGAAAAAAAGAAGCAAAAAGAATTGATAGATATACTCAATTAGCATTAGTAGCTGCTAAAGAATGTATGGAAGATAGTGGGATTGATTTAGAAAAGACAGATAAAGAAAGATTTGGAGTGATTTTTGGTTCTGGTATAGGTGGACTAATGACTATGGAAAAACAAATTAGAACTTTAGAAGTCAAAGGACCTAATAGAATTGGACCATTAACTATTCCACAATCAATATCTAATATGGCAGCAGGAAGTATTGCAATAGAGTTCGGGCTTTTAGGTACTTGCTTAAGCGTTACTACAGCTTGTGCAACTTCTACTCACTGCATAGGGGAAGCCTATAGAAGCATAAAGGATGGATATTTAGATCGCGCAATTGTAGGTGGATCTGAAGCATCTATATGTGAATTTGGTATAGGAGCTTTCCAATCATTAACAGCTTTAAGTAAAAGTGAAGATCCTAACAGAGCATCTATACCTTTTGATAAGGATAGAAATGGATTTGTTATGGGAGAAGGGGCTGGAGCTTTAATTTTAGAAGACTTAGAAAGTGCTTTAGCAAGAGGCGCTAAGATATATGGAGAAGTTGTAGGTTATGGAACAACTTGTGATGCCTATCATATGACTGCACCTGCATCTGATGGAGATGGTGCATATAGAGCAATGAGAGATGCAATGAAGGATGCTGATGTAGAGCCAAGTGAAATTGGATATGTAAATGCTCATGGAACATCAACAAAAATAAATGATAAGGTTGAAACAATAGCAATTAAAAAAGCTCTAGGAGAACATGCAAAAGAGGTATATGTAAGCTCTACAAAGTCAATGACAGGGCATTTACTTGGAGCAGCAGGAGCAATAGAAGCAATAATTTGTATAAAAGTTCTAGAAGAAAACTTTATACCTGCAAATATTAATTATGTAAATCCAGATGAAGAATGTGATTTAAATATTGTTGCAAATACAGGTAAAGAAGTAGAGATAGATTATGCTATGTCAAATTCCTTAGGCTTTGGCGGACATAATGGTACAGTTATAGTTAAGAAGTGGAGGGGAAGATAATATGTTGAATTATGAGCAAATACAAGAGCTTATAAAATCCGTAGATTCTTCTTCCCTAAGGGTTTTTGAACTAGAGGTTCAAGGAACTAAATTAAGACTTAGTAAGAATAATGAAGGATTCAGAGAAAATTCCAAGGAAAACTTAAAAGAAGTCAAAGAAGAATTAGAACCTTTAGAAAATATTCCTGTAGTGACAAATGATAAAACTAAAACAAAAGAAGAAGTAAAAATAGAAGATAAAAAAGATGAAAATTTAAAAGCTGTTAAGTCTCCTTTAGTAGGAACATACTATTCTGCATCAGCTCCAGGGGAAAAACCTTATGTGGAAGTTGGAAGCAAGGTAAAAAAAGGTGATGTTCTTTGTATAGTGGAAGCTATGAAAATAATGAATGAAATAACTTCAGAGTATGATGGTGAAATAGTAGAAATACTAAGAAGAGATGAAGATATAGTTGAATATGGAATGGAATTATTTAAAATAAGGTAGGTAAAAATGATGGATATAAAAGAAATTATGGAGATTATACCTCATAGATATCCTTTTCTTTTAATTGATAAAGTTGAAAGTATTGAGGAGAAAAAGATAGTAGCAATTAAAAATGTAACTATGAATGAATACTTTTTCCAAGGACATTTTCCTGGTGAACCAGTTATGCCAGGAGTATTAATTGTTGAAGCTCTTGCCCAGGCTGGGGCGGTAGTGCTATTAAAAAGAGATGAATTTAAAGGGAAGATTGCATATTTTGGTGGAATAAACAATGCTAAATTCAGGAAAGTTGTTAAGCCAGGAGACACTTTAAGGTTAGAAGTAGAGCTTACTAAAATAAAAGGCCGTGCTGGAGTTGGAAAAGGAATAGCATATGTAGATGGTAAAAAGGCTTGCGAGGCAGAATTAACCTTTATGATAGGATAGTAAAGAGGTGTTTTTATGATTAGAAAGGTTTTAATAGCTAATAGAGGGGAAATAGCTGTAAGAATTATTAGAGCTTGTAAAGAACTAGGAATAAAAACTGTTGCTATTTACTCAGAGGCTGATAAGGATGCTTTGCATACTCAGCTTGCAGATGAAGCTATTTGTGTTGGTAAGCCTAGATCAAAGGATTCATATTTAAATATAAGTAATATTATAAGCGCAGCAGTAATAACAAAATGTAATGCAATTCATCCTGGATTTGGATTTTTATCTGAAAATGATGAATTTGCATCTATTTGTGAGGAATGTAACATAAAGTTCATAGGCCCAAGAAGTGAAACTCTAAGCCTTATGGGAGATAAGGCAAGAGCTAGGGAAATAATGAAAGGGGCAGATGTTCCTGTAATCCCAGGTAGCGACGGTCTTGTTAATTCTATTGAAGATGCATATAAAGAAGCTAAGAGAATAGGTTATCCAGTAATGATAAAAGCAGCTTTAGGCGGGGGCGGTAAAGGCATAAGAATAGTTTATAATGAAGAAGAATTAGAAAATGCATATTTTACTGCAAAATCAGAAGCAAAAACAAACTTTGGTGATGATTCAATGTATGTTGAAAAGTTTATAGAAAATCCTCGCCATATAGAGTTTCAGATTTTAGGAGATGAATTTGGAAACATTATTCATCTTGGAGAGAGAGATTGTACTATACAAAGGAAAAATCAAAAAGTTCTTGAAGAAGCTCCTTCACCTATCTTAAATGAAGATTTAAGAAGAGAGATGGGAAGAGTTGCTGTTAATGCAGCTAAAGCTGTTAATTATGTTAATGCAGGAACTATTGAATTTCTAGTAGATAAATATAATAATTTTTATTTTATGGAGATGAATACAAGAATTCAAGTAGAGCATCCAATTACAGAAATGGTTAGCTCTATTGATATTGTAAAAGAGCAGATAAATATTGCAAATGGAGATAGATTAAGTATTTCTCAAGAGGATGTTGAAATTAAAGGGCATGCTATAGAATGTAGAATTAACGCAGAAAATCCTTACAAAGGTTTTATTCCATCACCAGGAAAAATTAAATTATTAAACTTACCTGGAGGTAATGGAATAAGAGTAGATACTGCAGTTTATCAAGGATATAATATACCTCCAACTTATGATTCCATGATAGCAAAATTAATATCTTACGGTAAAACTAGAGAAGAGGCTATTAATAAAATGCTTAGAGCTTTAGAAGAATTTGTTGTTGATGGAATTGATAGCAATATAGAATTTCAAATTGAAATATTAAACAATGAAAAATTTCGCTTAGGAAACTATGATACGAGTTTTATAAGCAAAGAATATAATTTATAGTTGGTGAAAGCTATGCAAATTTTTAAAAAGAAACAATATGGTGTAATTAACTTACCTAAAGAGGAAGAAAAAGACTTACCTGTAGTACCAGAGGGGACTTGGGTAAAGTGTAATAAGTGTGGAAAGATTTTATATAAAAAGTCACTAGAAGAAAACCTTAATGTATGTACTAATTGCAATCATTATTTTAGGTTAGGTAGTTATGAAAGATTATCACTAATTTGTGATAAGGGAACATTTAAAGAATTTAATAAAAATATGGCATCAAAGAATCCAATGAATTTCCCAAAGTATGAAACAAAAATTAAGGCTAATCAAGAGAAAAGTGGAAATGTAGAAGCTGTTGTAACAGGCGAATGTGAAATTGGAGGAAATAAAGCAATTATTGCAGTTATGGATTCTAACTTCCTAATGGGAAGTATGGGTACTGTAGTAGGAGAAAAAATAACACTAGCAATAGAAGAAGCTACAAAAAGAAAGCTTCCAATTATAATATTTACTGCTTCAGGTGGTGCAAGAATGCAGGAAGGAATATTATCTTTAATGCAGATGGCTAAAATAAGCAGTGCTTTAGCGAAGCATAATGAAGCAGGACTATTATATATAACAGTATTAACAGATCCAACTACAGGTGGAGTTACAGCAAGCTTTGCAATGCTAGGAGATATAATACTTGCAGAACCAAAGGCTTTAATAGGTTTTGCTGGAAGAAGAGTAATAGAGGGAACTATAAAAGAAAAGCTTCCTGCAGATTTTCAAAGTGCTGAATTTTTACTAGAGCATGGATTTGTAGATAATATTGTAGAAAGAAAAGACTTAAAAAGAGTTCTTTCTACTTTATTAAAACTTCATAAAAGTAAGGAGGTGTAGTTGTGGCTAAAAAAGTAAAAGCTTGGGATAGATTAACAATAGCAAGAATGATAGAAAGACCAACTACACTTGATTATATAGAAAGAATTTTTACGAATTTTTTTGAATTACATGGCGATAGATATTTTAGAGATGATAAATCTATTGTAGGTGGTATTGCTGCATTAAACAACAAACCAGTAACAGTAATAGGAATACAAAAAGGAAAAAATCTTAAAGAAAATTTAGAAAGAAATTTTGGATGCCCTAACCCTGATGGTTATAGAAAAGCATTAAGATTAATGAAACAGGCAGAAAAATTTAATAGGCCTATTCTATGCTTTATAAATACTTCTGGTGCCTATTGTGGTGTTGAAGCGGAGGAAAGAGGCCAGGGGGAAGCCATAGCAAGAAATTTAATTGAAATGGCAAGAATAACTGTACCTATAATTTCTATAATAATAGGAGAAGGTGGAAGTGGTGGAGCATTAGCTCTAGCTTGTGGAGATAGAGTTTGGATGCTTGAAAATTCAGTTTACTCTATTCTTTCTCCAGAGGGATTTGCATCAATACTTTTTAAAGATCCTTCAAAGTCCCAGGAAGTTGCAGAAATTATGGGAATTACATCCTATGAGCTTTTAGAAAAAGGTGTAATAGAAAAAATAATAAAGGAACCTAAGGGTGGAGCTCATAAAAATATTGATCTAGTTGCAGCTTCTATAAAAGATGAATTAATCAATGAATTAAAAATACTGGAAAGTAAAACAAAGGATGAACTTTTAGAGGAAAGATACAATAGATTTAGAAAATTTTCATAAGATGCAATTTTTTCTACTTAATATATATAGTCATAATTGTTTTTATTAAATTTTATTGTAGGCTGACTTTTTTGTTTAATACAAAAAAGTCAGCCTTATATTTATTACAATAGATTTTTTATTTACTTCTAAAAATTTGTTTTAATAAGGAGTATTATTAGTTATAATATCAAGTAAGATAATGATATTATAGAAGGATTATATTAGTTAGAACTTATAGAAGATTAAAAAATTGGGGGGATACTATTTGAAAAGAACTGATTACATATCTTGGGATGAATACTTTATGGGGGTTGCTATATTGGCAGGTAAGAGAAGTAAGGATCCCAGTACTCAAGTGGGTGCTTGTATAGTTGATAATGATAATAAGATATTAAGCCAAGGCTACAATGGATTACCGAGAGGATGCTCTGATGATGATTTTCCATGGGATAGGGAAGGAAGTTCTTTAGAAACAAAATACCCTTATGTAGTTCATGCTGAGCTTAATGCTATTTTAAATAGTAGGGGGGCTTATTTACATGGAGCAAAAATATATGTAGCTTTATTTCCTTGCAACGAATGTGCAAAAGCAATAATACAATCTGGGATTAAAGAAGTAATTTATTTATCTGATAAATATGCAGATACAGATCCAGTTAAAGCATCTAAAAGAATGTTTAAGGCTGCTGGAGTTAAAATGACAAAACTAGAACCTAAAGCTAAAAATATAAATATATCTTTTGATATAAAGGATATTTAATAATAAGTAAAGTAAAATAAGGACTGAAGATTTAAAAAATCTTGGTCCTTCATTTTTTATCCAGAGAAAGCAAGTAAGAAAAAATATAAAATATAAGAAAAAATATAATTAAATTAACAAATTGTTTAAAAAATCATAAATGATATTGTCAAAATAAGCAAAAAAATGTATAATTTATATGAGAAGATTAATTTGTAGTATTAGGAGTGGTTAATAATGTCGGAAAAAATACAATTTAAACTTGATAAGGTAAATAAAGTATTATTTATAAAAGGTGTAGGTGCTATTGGACCAGCAGATGCCGAAAGTTTTATTAAAAATTATAATAACTATTTATCTTCTATAAATGCCTCAGAATACACTTTAGAATTTGATTGTGTAGGATTCAAGGTTGCAGGAAAAGATAGAGAAACAGGTACAGATATGGTACCAATGTTAAAGGCTTGCATAGAAATGTATAAAAAAGATGGATTTAAAAATGTAATATTTATTTGTACAGGCAATGTAATAATGGGTGTTCAGCTAAAAAGACTTGGAAGAGAAGTTGGTCTTATAAATATGGAAGTTAAAATGTAAAATAAAAACGTGGTTTTATTTTAATATCTCATAAGTAAGGTATTGATTGTCCAATTTATTCCTACAGACCAAAAGCAAACAAGATCTCCTCTTTTTATTTTTCCTCTTTTTATTCCCTCATATAAAGCTATAAAAGGACTGCTTGTACCAGTATAGCCATATTCATTTCCTATATATACAAATTTGTTTATATCTACATCTAGCAGCTTTGCACTTTCAGTTGAAATAACTTCGCCAAATTGAGAAAAACAATAAGCATCAATATTTTCAAGTTTTAAATTATTTCTATTTAATAGTTTATGTATCGATTCTACTGCAAATTGAAGAACTCCCATGCCGTTAAAAGGTATCCAATTAATATGTTTATCATAAGAGTTGATATCTTGTCTATGAACATTTGATAAACCGCATGCAGGGAATTTAACAGTCTCCCATAAAGAACCGTTTGTCATGCTCATTCCATCAATAAATCCAGGCTGATCTTCAACTTTTTCTAATATAACTGCTACTGCTGCATCCCCAAAATTAGGATAAGTTTCTTCGTCGTCTTTTTTACAATGTATAGATATGTAATCTGATCCTATAACTAAAGCTCTTTCTACATGAGGATTTGATAACATAGATCTTATTGTATTTTCAATTGTTACTAACATTCCTATGCAGTTTGTGTTTGTATCCATGCACATAGCTTCTTTTTTTCCATTTATTGCATTGTGTACTATTAAAGCTTGGCTAGGCATTGTGTATTCAGGTAGTTGGGAAGAAAATAGAACCATATCTATATCCTTTCCTTCTAAACTAGCACTTTTTAATGCCTTTTTAGCAGCCTTTATTCCCATTGTAAGAGTATTATCATCATCTGTATCTATAATATATCTCTTTTCTCTTCCTAAGGCTTTTAATAATGGGTCTATATCTTTTCCAAGTTTCTTGAAATGGTCGAGATAGAAATCATTACTTACTTGATTTTCTGGATGGTATACTTCTATTGTTTTTATTCTTATGTTCATTATTATAACTCCTCCTTAGTAAAAACTTTATAAATAATTAACTATAAACAAATAGTGATAAAAATCTACTATGTTTACTATTATATGTATAAATTATAATGAAAAATTTATATAAATTCAAGTTTGTATTAAATATTGTATAATACTAATTTTCTTATGAATTAATAAATGAAGTATAATTAAAATAATATTCCTTGAAGCCACAAGAGATAGGGGAAAATTAATTTTTTAAGCTATATATTGTGCTCTATTATGATGTCAAGTCTTGAAAATATAAATATTATTATGTAATATAAATGAGATATGATTTTCGTATAATTATTGTTTAAAGTATAAAGGATAGGTGAAGTATGTTGATAGTTGTTGATGGCATGATTGGATTAGGAAAAAGTACTGTTGCAGAAATATTAGGGAAACATTTTGGTTCAGATATATTCTATGAAAGTGTTGAAGGAAACCCGATTTTACCTTTATTTTATAGCTCCAATGAGGAAGAAGTTCTTAAAAATAGATATCCATTTTTATTACAATTATATTTTTTAAACACTAGATTTAAAAGTATTAAAGAAGCATTGGTAAATAATAATAATGTATTAGACAGATCTATTTATGAAGACTGGTATTTTGCTAAAAAGAATAAAGACCTAGGCAGAATAAGTGATTTAGAAATGAGTATATATGAGGACTTATTAGATAATATGCTGGAGGAATTAGAAGAGTTGCCTAAAAAAGCACCAGATATAATGGTTTATTTAAAGGGATCCTTTGATACTGTATTAAAGAGAATAGCTTTAAGAGGAAGAGATTTTGAGATTGATGATAGTTTAAGAGATTATTACTACTTCCTATGGAAAGACTACGATGACTGGGTTAATAACTGCTACAATGCATCAGAGGTTCTTATTATAGATATGGATGAAATGGATGTTGTAAATTCTGAAGAAGATAAGAAAAAACTAATAGAGTCAGTTGAAGCAAAATTAAAAGAAGTAAGACAAGCTGAATTAACAGTATAAACAAGGAAAATTTTATTTTTGATTTTCGGTGAACTGAAAATAGATAATAAAGTAAGAAAAAAAGTTATAATAATAGATAATTAAGCAGTACATAATAGTTAAAGATAAAAATTAACAGTTTCGAAAGATTTTTAGCAAAGCTAATAAATCTAGCTTAACTGTTAATTTTTTTATAAAAGTAAATAGTTTAGAAAAAAGTTAAATATATAAAGCGTAAAAGAGGGATAATTTTGAGCCATAAAGAAACTTTAAAAGAGTTAGTAAGCAATGAAGCTTATGTAGTTATAGAAAAAGATACAAATAAAGAATTATTAAATTATTTATTTGAAGATATTTTAATAAAATATAATACCTTAGATAAGGGCCATGGAATAAGTCATATAGGAACAGTAATAGATTCTTCAATAAAATTATCAAATTGTTTTAAGGTAAATAAAAATATGGTATTAACTATAGCAGTATATCATGATATTGGTATGACAGTAGAACGTAAAACCCATGAAAAACATTCAAAAAGTATTTTGATAAAAGATGAGGAACTTAGAAAGTGGTTTACTGAAGAAGAAATTATTATAATGGGAGAAGCCTGTGAAGACCATAGGGCTTCCAATGAAAAT
>JAAYOT010000315.1 GCA_012520205.1 Clostridiales bacterium | reverse complement strand
GGTATTAAAGTTAATATTCCATAATGATTTGCATTTCTTACAGATATGTCTAACTCCTCTGCAAAAACTACTGATGTTGATAATAAGCTAATCATAACTGTTATTAAAAACACCTTAAAACTCTTTTTATTACTCATATTTAAACTCCTTTGCAACATTCGTGAACAATTAAAGGTAAAATAAAAAACCCCGAGTTCTCACTCAAGGTCTTAAAATATTACTAATAAATAATATTCAAAATAAAATTTCCTCAAGTAATAGCTCTCCACAACGGAACTTTGTGGCAGTGTTATATATATTCTATATAACCCCAGCAATATGGTCTTAAAGCATCAACCATATGCTTCGGCAATAACTCCTTTCCTGTTAAATCACAGTGCTTACCTCATTAACAGTACTCTTAATTATTGCTCCTCTACACCTTGTCATTATTCACATTTAATTTATACATCCATCAAACATTATATAAGTATTAGCCTATTAAATCAACCATATTATTATCTATAAATAAATTCTTCCATTTCCCCTACCAAGTTCCTCACATTTGAGGTTAATACTTCGTTAAAGTTTTCCTTTTAATTTATAAAAGAAATCTTGTAACTATAAAGACTGAAACAATAATAGCAGTTAAGTCAGCTAAAATAGCAGACCATAAGGTATGTCTTATCTTTTTAATTTGGACAGCCCCGAAATATACTGTCAGCGTATAAAATATTGTTTCTGTAGTTCCCATAATTACTGAAGAAATAAGACCTATTTTTGTATCCGGACCATGATTTTTTAATATGTCAGTTAACACGCCAATAGCTCCACTTCCTGATAAGGGCTTTACTAGTGTTAGGGGGATTACTTCCTTTGGCAACCCAATAAAACTTCCTATTGGTGCTATTAAGTTATTTAGAATATCCAATAATTTTGCCTCCCTAAAAATATTTACTGCTATAAGCATAGCTAATAAATAAGGAAATATGTTTAAACATACCTTTAAGCCATCCCTTGCCCCTTCAATGAACCATTCATAAACCTTTCTTCCCTTAAACATACCATAAGTTATGATTACTATAACTATAATAGGAATGATGCTTTTAGTTAAATACTGTAACATTAAAACACTCCTTTAAAAATACCTTTGTAATATTTTACTGTAGATAGTCCCTGCAATTGCAGCTATTGTACTGGCTATTACTGCCGGAATTATTATTGCACCTGGATTAGAAGATCCTGTTGCAGCCCTAATAGAAATTACAGTTGAAGGAATAAGTTGTATGCAGGAAGCATTCAACACTAAAAATAGTGCCATATCATTGGACGCACGTCCTTTTTCCTTATTTAATCTATTCATTTCCTCCATTGCCTTTATTCCAAAGGGGGTTGCTGCATTTCCAAGACCCATCATATTTGCAGTAATATTCATAACTATGGCTCCTAGGGCCTTTTCATCCTTTGCTGCTTCCTTAAAAATAAGTTTTAATATTGGCTTTAATACTTTAGCTAACTTTTGTGTAAATCCGCTCTTTTCTGCCACCTTCATAACTCCGCACCAAAAACACATTATCCCTACTAATCCTATTATTAAAGAAACTGTCGAGTCTGCTGTTTTTATTATGGAATTTGAAATAATTTCTCCATTTCCTGTAATTAATCCTACTAATATTCCCAGAAATATCATTATGAACCAAACATAATTTATCAAAATTTCACCCCTTACAAACTTCTTATAAAATTTATAAATTTCTTATACAATATATGCCTTGCAGTAGAAATTTATTAGTGATAGGATAAATAATGTAACTATTATTTATTATGTTTAGAATTACAAAGGAGATATATATGAAGGAAGCAAACTTAAAATTAGCTCAAAAAGAAATTGATGATGCTTTAGAAGCAGTAGATGAAATTGTGACTATATTAGACAGTAATAAAGAAAAAAAGGTAGTAAAAGAAAAATTTCTTTTGCTAAATTCAAAGCTTCAAGAATTAGAAAACATATTAAAAAAAGAAGGAATTTTATAATTAGGATAAACAAAAAAACAACTTCAAAAGAAGTTGTTTTTTTGACCCATAACCCAATTTTGATAAATAAATTATCTCTTACTCAATACCAAACTCTTCACCTAAAGTTGAAAAGC
>JAAYOT010000314.1 GCA_012520205.1 Clostridiales bacterium | reverse complement strand
TTTTATGAAAAGGGATATGGTGGGGAAAAGGATATAAATAAGGCCTTATATTGGTATAAAAAATCTGCCCTTAAAGGAAATGCCTTTGCACAATATTCTCTAGGTTATATATTTTTTACAGGAATTGAAGTAGAAAGAAACTTAGAGTTTTCATTTAAATGGTATAAGGAAGCTGCAGAAAATGGATTTCCTCCAGCTCAATATGCAATATCCTACTTATATAAAAATGGTCAGGGATGTGAAAAAAGTATCTTTAAGGCTTATTACTGGTTAGAAACTTCAGCAGAAAATGATTTTGAGGATGCTTACTATATTATAGGACAATCCTATTTAGAGGGAATGTATGTTGATAAGGATTATAAAAAGGCCTTCTTTTATTTATCAAAGGGTGCAGAAATAAATGATCTTAATTGTTTAGAAGGTCTTGGGGATATGTATTTAGAAGGACTAGAAGTAGATAAAGATAATGAAAAAGCTTTGTATTACTATTTAAAAAGCGCAGAAGAAGGAAATGCTAAAGCCTATTATAAAATTGGGAAACTTTATGAGGAAGAAAAAAATTATGAAATGGCCTTAGTAAATTACTTAAAAGGTCATAATAATGAAGATTTAAGAGCTACCCAAAGACTTGGAATTATGTACTACAACGGGGAGGGTGTAAAGAGGGATGATGAAAAGGCTATAGATTATATGAAGAAGGCTATAGTAGATAAAGATCCTCATTCCTTATATTTAATAGGAGTTATGTACTTATATAAAGATAGGGAAAGGGGCTTGTATTATCTTAAAAAGGCTTATAAAAGAGGGTCCCAATATGCGGCAGAAATATTAGCTAGCGAATGTTTTGTTGATATTTTAAATAAAAATAAGGTTGATGAAGAGGAATTGCTAGAATATATAAATTATGCAGCAGATAAGGGACTGGAGGATGCCATATATTATAAGGGACTTGCCTATATTTACGGAATTGGGGTAAAAAAAGATGAGGAAGAGGCCTTTAAACTCTTTATAAAGTCTGCAGAAATGGGATCAGAAAAAGCAATGCTTAAGGTTGGCAGCTGTTATCTTCATGGAATATATGTAAAACAAAATATAAATAAGGCTATAGGTTGGTACAAGAAGGCCATAAAAGAAAATAATGTAGAAGCATACTTAAGTTTAATAGATGTTTATGAAAAGGGAATAGGAATTGATAAAGATTATAATAGTGCAGTAAACCTTGCTTTTGGGTTAAGAAAAATAAATAAAGCAGAAGGCAATGAAAAACTAATATACTATAATGCTAAAGGGATTGGAGTAGAAAAATCCAATGAAAAAGCAGAAGAGTATTTAGAAGAATTATTTACATTAGATGAGGGAAAAGCTCTTAATATTCTTGGAGAATTAGCAGAGGAGAATCTATTGGATGCTAATAATAAGGATGCCCTATCTTTCTATTTAGAGGCAATATCAAAGGGGAATAATACTGCTTATGATAACTTAATATACTATTTATATAAAAATAATATAGATAATGATCAATTAATCAATGAGTATGATATGGATTATAAGTATATAGAAGAAGAAATAAAAAAATCTAAAGCTAAATATAACTTTATTGAAATGAAAAAGGCTACTTTTATAGAAGGAATTAAGAATATTGAAGAAGGTAGATTAAATACCGATAATAAAAAGATAGAATTAGGTATTAAAGATATAATAAAGAGCATTCAGTTAGGTTTTTATGAAGGAATAAAATACTTAGTAAGTCTCTATGAAGAAGAAACAACAAAATCAAGTTTACTTAAGCTATATGAATACAAAATGAATATGGAGTTTTACGGAATGGGACCTGACCTTTAGCTATAAAATTATAAAAAATAAATTTTAATTATATAGTAAACAAGCAGCTCTGTTAAAAAGAAGGGTTGCTTGTTACTTAATTTTCTAGTGATAGTATAAAATTCATTATATAGAAGCAATGTCATATTGGGCTGACCCCCTACTTATGTTAATATAGCTCTTACAGATAGAAAATCTGAGGAGGAAATAACATATGATAAAATCAAGGATTATAACAATATTATTATCAGGATGTTTAATTGCCGGTATAGGAATTGGCAATTTCCTATTAAAATCTGATGATAAAAAGATAGTAGAATCATCAAAAAATCTTGAAAACAATGATGTAAATAATAAAGTTGATGATAAAAATGAAAATAAAAATAATGATTCAGATAAAGCAGGACAAGCAGATGATAATAATTCAAAGGATAAAATAG
>JAAYOT010000313.1 GCA_012520205.1 Clostridiales bacterium | reverse complement strand
TTATTTTATCTAATTTTTATTATTGAATTATATATTCATAAGGGTCCACTGGATTGTTATTTACTCTTAGTTCAAAGTGTAAGTGAGGCCCCGTACTAAAACCTGTATTTCCAATGGATCCAATAACATCTCCCTTATTTACCTTATCTCCAACTTTAACGTAAAAATCATTTAAATGCCCATAAAATGTTTTCATATTATCTTCATGCTCAACTATTATTAAATTTCCATACCCACCATCATTATATTCTGCATAGATAACTTCTCCATCTAATGCTACTAATACATCATCACCTATATTGCCTGATATATCTATCCCCTTATGGAAGGATTCCCACCTTGCTCCATAACCTGAAGTTAAGTATCCTCCCCTAGTAGGTTGATTTAAAAAGGCTATTCCATGTTCATATGGATTTTTTGTACCTCTGTATATTTTGGTACTTACTGCTTCCTTAGTTATATCCTCCTTTACTAACCTTTTAGATTTTTCACTGTTATTCTCCAATACAACCTCATAAACCTTCATTTCCATTCCAGGTTTTCCTTTAATAGTTTTGCTTTCTCCTAAAAACATTTCTTCTGTTGGCATTGTTATTGTACTCGGTTTTATTTCCTGCTTATTTTCTTGTAAATACTTTATGTATAAATTTATATTATTATCTTTATTTTTTGATAATTCATATATTTTTTTCGCAACTTCCTTATCGGATTCAATTACTTCCTCATAAACCCTTTCCTTATTTATGTTTATGTTTCCTCTTATATCAAAATCTAATACTAAATTTTTATCTACCTCTATATCTTCTAAATAATAATCTAATACCAATTCTTCTATGTTTTCAAAATTTGTATTTTCTGAAAAGTACCCTATAAGTTGACTATCTAAATTTATCTTATAAGCAGTTTCCTTTCCTGTTATTGCTTTATATATGCTATCAAAAAAATTTCCTTTCTTATATATAGAAAAAACTCCTAGGTCTTCCCCTACTGTTTCAGCTCTTACAACATTAATATTAATGCTTAAAAGGGCAGCAGTTAATGAAATGAATGTAATAACTTTTTTCATACTACTAATCGACGCTGATTTCGTGTCCATATAATCTCCTTTCACTTTTATATTATTAAACAACGACGTTTAATAGTTTTGCCACTTTCAGAAATATTATTCTTCATATCTGATTATTGTTGTATTGAGCCTCCCCTTACACTTTGTTATAATTAACTTACTGCTTAATATTAATTAAAAAGGTAGGTGTTAATATGAGTACCTTTATGTTTAAATCAAAACCTTCCAAGTTCACTCCCCTTAGTAATATTTTTATAGAAAGGTATATGTCTAAAGCCCGTGGGGAATTTGTTAAGGTATATATTTTAATGCTTAAATATAGCTATACTGGCGAAATAGGAGTAAATGCATCTATTTTAGCAACTGCATTAAATCTTTTAGAATCAGATATAATAAATGCATTAAATTACTGGAATGAAGAAGGTGTTATTAAATTCACCCCTATTGATAAAATGGGGAACTTCGATATAGAATTTGTTGATTTATCTTCAGAAAATGATTCAAGTAGTAATGAAATTAACTTATTAAAAGAATTATCAAATGAAGCTAATAAGGGAATGATAAGAGATATAGAAAAGTTAATGGGAAGACCTGTTTCACCATCTGAAATTACAACATATATACAATGGAAGCAGGACTTTGGTTTTTCTCCCGAACTTATATTACTTTTAATAAATTATTGCGTAACTAAAGGAAAAAACAATTATAGATATATTGAAAAGGTAGCAATAGCTTGGAATGATCTTAATATAAAAACAGTTGATGATGCACAAGAGCATATAAGAAAAACAGAAGATAAATGGGGAACTTATAGGGAAATACTTAAGTTCTTAGGAATTAGAAATGCTGAAATAATGAAACCTCAGGAAGACATGCTTGAAAAATGGACTACAGTTTATAACTTTTCCCTAGATATAATAAAAAAAGCTTGCGATATATGCTTCCAAAGATTAAATAGAGCTGATTTTAAATATATAGATGGAATATTATCTAGCTGGAATAAAGATAATCTTAGAACCTTAAAAGAAATTGAAGAAAAACAAGCAGCTTATAAAAGCTCATCTTCTAATAAAACTTACAATAATAAAGTAAACACATATAATAAGTCTAATTTAAAATTCAATAACTTTAAAGGGCGTGATTATGATTACGACTCCTTAGAGAAAAAATTGTTAGGATGGGATAAAGATGATTAAAGGTTATCAGAGAGAGCTGGCATTAATTTACGAAAACATAAGATTAGAGGAACAAAAAAAATTAGAAAATAGACGTAAGGAAATTAAAGAGAAACACCCTGAAATTTTGGAGTTTGATAATTTAATTCAAAAAAAATCTCTTAATTTAAGTTTATCTATTTTAAAAGGAATAAGTGAAGAAGAAATAAAAAATATAAGAGAAGAAATAACTGATTTAAGATTTAAAAAATATGAAGCTTTAGTTTCTAAAGGATATGACCCAGAATATTTAAATCTTAAATATCAATGTCAAAAGTGCAAGGATCAAGGCTATTTAGGTAATAAAAGATGTTCTTGTTACAGAAAAAAATTAATCAATCTTTATTATAAAGATTCTGACTTAGAGGAAACTCTTAAAACCAATAACTTTAGCAACTTAGATCTTTCATTGTTCTCTAATTATAAGATAAGTGATGATAAATATACACCAAGAAGAAATATTGAAAATATAATTAAATACTTAAGGGAAGAATTTATCCCTAACTTTAATAATACAGATGAGAATATTTTATTTTATGGTAACTCTGGTACAGGTAAAACATTTTTAAGCTGCTGTGTTGCAAAGGAGCTACTAGATAATGGACACCTAGTAGTTTACAGAACAATTGATGAATTAATTAAGAATTTAAGAGAAATAAGATTTAATAATAATCATGAGCTAGAGGACCTATTAATAAACTGTGATTTCCTAATAATTGATGACTTAGGAGCTGAACAAATAACAGACTTCTCAACTACAGAATTTTTTAATCTCTTAAATAAGAAGTTATTAAAGAAAAAGAAGATGCTTGTATCAACAAACTTATCTTTACCTGATATAAGTAAAACTTATACAGAAAGAATTTCCTCAAGATTACTTGGAAACTTTAAATTATATAAATTTTATTCAGAGGATATAAGAATACAATTAAACTTAAAGAAAAGATAATTAATAATTTTTACAGTTAGGAAATGATATTTTCTAACTGTATTTTTATATATAAAAAAAGCTTTGGAATAATCCAAAGCTTTTTATGGAGCTGGCAATAGGACTCGAACCTACAACCTGCTGATTACAAGTCAGCTGCTCTACCAATTGAGCCATGCCAGCATATTATATATTTAATTTAAAGTGGCGACCCAGAAGGGGCTCGAACCCTCGACCTCCGGCGTGACAGGCCGGCACTCTAACCAACTGAGCTACTGGGCCTAAATTGGTGGAAGTAACAGGGATCGAACCTGTGACCCCCTGCTTGTAAG
>JAAYOT010000312.1 GCA_012520205.1 Clostridiales bacterium | reverse complement strand
GAATTAGCAGGAGTTTGTGGAGAATGTGAAGGCTGTAAGGAAAACTTAGATTATATTTTAAGTTCAGTATGTGGCTGCTTTAATGTATCTCTTAAAGCTGTTGTTGATGCAGTAAAAAATGGAGCAGATACAGTAGAAAAAGTTGGAGAAATAACTAAGGCAGGTACAGACTGCGGTAGATGTAAGGCCCTTATTGCTAACATTATTGAATTAGGAAGATAGGTGAGTTAACCAAAATTTTTGGGAATGTACAATGTAGAATGAACAATGTGCATTCTACATTGTACATTCTACATTACTTATAGAGTCTGTTTAGTGCGCTAAAGACTGCTTTAACAGAAGCCAGGGTAATATTGCTGCTAACTCCCACACCAAAGCTTTCTTTCCCGTTATCATTTCTTCTTAAGTGAATGTAAGCTGCAGCATTAGCTTCTGATCCATTTCCTAAGGAGTGTTCTGAGTAATCTAAAACAGAAGTATCTACTAAGGAAGAAAGTGCATTTTTTAATGAGCTGATTGGACCATTTCCTAAGCCTGTTAGTTCTAGGGTTTGGCCATTATAAACCAATGATAAATCAATTTTTGTGTTAAAATCATCATTATCATTAAGGTGAGCAGCTTTGAAATTTATTAACTTAAACACTTCTTCATTTTCAAGGTATTCTTCTTTAAATTTATCCATAATAGTTTGTGGAGAAATTTCCCCCACTTTTTCTGAAATTTTTTGAATTACATCTGCAAATTCCTTATGCATGGCCTTTGGCATTTTATAGCCAAAATACTTGTCCATTACAAAGGCAACGCCACCTTTACCCGATTGACTATTAATTCTAACTAAAGCTTCATATTCCCTTCCTATATCTTTAGGATCTATTAGTAAGTATGGAACCTCCCAATACTTATTTTTTCTTTCGCTATATTTAGCCATTCCCTTATTAATAGCATCTTGGTGAGAGCCAGAGAAGGCTGTAAATACTAATTCTCCTGCATATGGATGTCTTATAGGAACAGGAATTTTACAGCATCTTTCATAAATTTGAATAATATTTTCTATATTTTCTATATTTAATTCAGGATTAACTCCCTGAGAAAACATATTATAAGCAACATTTAATATATCTAGATTTCCTGTTCTTTCTCCATTTCCAAATAGTGTACCTTCAACCCTGTCAGCACCAGCTAAGATAGCAAGTTCAGCAGAAGCAGTAGCGGTTCCCCTATCATTATGAGGATGAACGCTTAAGATGATTCTTTCCCTATCTTTAAAGTGAGTGGACATCCATTCAACTTGATCTGCAAATACATTAGGTGTATCCATTTCAACAGTAGATGGAAGATTGATAATAACCTTTTTGTCCTTTGATGCGCCCCAAGCATCGCAGACGGTCTCGCAAACTTCTAAAGCATAGTCAACTTCAGTACCAGTAAAGCTTTCTGGTGAATATTCTAGAGTTATTTCTCCAGGAAATCCTTCTACATATTTTTTTACTAGCTTTGTTCCATCTATGGCAATTTGCTTTATCTCCTCTTTGCTCTTGTTAAATACCACATCCCTTTGTAAGACTGAAGTAGAGTTGTAGATATGGAAAATTGCTTTTTTTACCCCTTGTAGAGCTTCCATAGTTCGCTCTATAAGATGTGGTCTGCATTGTGAAAGGACTTGAATAGTAACATCATCTGGAATCAAGTTCTTATCTACTAAGGTTCTTAAGAAATCAAATTCAATTTGTGATGCAGAAGGAAAGCCTATTTCAATTTCCTTAAAGCCAAGTTCCACTAAAAGATTGAACATTTCAAGTTTTTCTTCAATTGTCATTGGATTTACAAGTGCTTGATTGCCATCTCTTAAGTCTACTGAACACCAAATTGGCGCCTTTGTAATAGTCTTATTTGGCCAGGTTCTCTCCTTATAGCATATTGTTTCAAATCTCTTATACTTTTTGTAATTTAACATTTAAATAGCCCCCTTATAGTTAAATTATTTTTATATATTTATTAAGTCTTAAGTAGTTATAAGACTTAACTGCCCCAAAGAATTAATAAAAAACCGCTTAAATAGATCCAAGATTGGAGCTATTTAAGCGGTACCATCCAACATTTTTACTTAATTTAGATAACGGCAAAAGATTTACCGAAAAGACTTTTAATCTTTTTGCTCATGAGCAAGTTCGAAAGTGAACATTTGCGGGTTTCCACCATTCCCCAACTCTCTGTGAAACTTCTTCCAATCTACTACTCTCAATCAACGCTTTTTTATATTTACTTTTTCACATTAAATTGAAAATATATTACCATCTTCAGAATATTTTGTCAATATAAATTTTTTATTGAATGGAAGAAAGTACATCAGCTTTTGTAACAATCCCCTTCAGGCTCTTATCCTTATTAACTACAACAATAGGATATTTTGTTTCTGCTGCCATTGGTATTATATCTGATAAAAG